>JAILEY010000030.1 GCA_024687165.1 Treponema sp. | reverse complement strand
TGGGAACTTCCATGAAGGCTGTTGGCGAGGTTATGGCTATTGGTAAAACCTTCAAAGAAACTTTCCAGAAGGCTATTCTTGGTCTTGAAAATGGCCGCAGCGGTCTTGGTTTTGCTAAGGATTTTAATAAGAAGAGCGCTGAAGAATTGTGCGAAATGCTCAAGATTCAGAGTTCAGAGCGTTACTTCCAGCTTTACGAGGCTATAAGAAAGGGCGTTCCTCTGGCAAAATTGTCAGAAATCACTTATGTAAAAGAGTTCTTCCTGCAGCAGATGAAAGAGCTTGTTGATTTGGAAGAGGAAATGCTCAAGAATCCTGGCCGTGTTCCTGCTGATGATTTACTGATTCGTGCTAAAAAGGACGGCTTTAGTGATAAATATTTGAGCAAGATTTTGAAGGTTTCAGAAAAGGATATCCGCAACCGCAGAAACGAACTTGGTATAAAGGAAGCCTGGCTGCGCGTTCCTGTTAGTGGTGTTGAAAATGCCTGCTACTATTATTCAACATACAATGCAGAAAAAGACACTTCTGTTGCAACCGACAACAAGAAAAAGGTTATGATTCTTGGTGGTGGTCCTAACAGAATTGGTCAGGGTATTGAGTTTGACTACTGCTGCTGTCATGCCGCAATGCAGCTTAAAGAAATGGGCTACGAAACAATCATCGTAAACTGTAACCCGGAAACTGTATCTACAGACTACGATACTTCTGATAAGCTCTACTTTGAGCCAGTTACAACTGAAGACGTTCTTCAGATTTACGAAAAGGAAAAACCATTTGGAGTTATCGTACAGTTTGGTGGACAGACTCCGCTCAACATTGCCCGCGAACTTCAGGAAAACGGCGTAAACATCCTGGGTACAAGCATCGACTCTATCGACATCGCCGAAGACCGCGACCTCTTCCGCCATATGATGGAAAAGCTTGAAATCCCAATGCCTGAAAGCGGAATGGCAATTGACTTTAATGAAGCAAAGGCTTGCGCAGATAAGATCGGTTACCCAATCATGATACGTCCTTCGTTCGTTCTTGGCGGACGCGGAATGGAAGTAATTTATGATGAAGCAACTTTGAAGGAATATGTTGAAAAGGCAGTTGGTGTAACTCCTGACCGCCCACTTTTGATTGACCGCTTCCTTAAGAATGCGCTTGAATGCGAAGCTGATGCTTTGGCTGATTCAACACACGTTTACATTCCGGCTGTTATGGAGCACGTTGAGCTTGCTGGTATTCACTCTGGTGACTCAGCTTGTGTAATTCCTCCGGTTTCAATTCCTCAGAATAACCTCGATACAATCAAAGAATATACAAAGAAGATTGCAGAAAACCTCCACGTTTGCGGTTTGATGAACATGCAGTACGCAATTGAAGATGGCAAGGTTTATGTAATCGAAGCTAACCCACGTGCATCTCGTACAGTTCCTCTCGTATCAAAGGTTTGTGATACTCAGATGGCAAGATTGGCTACTCGTATGATGTTGGGCGAGTCTTTGGAAAGCCTCGGACTTAAAGACAAGGTAATTCCATATTACGGAGCAAAAGAAGCCGTTCTTCCATGGAACCGCTTCCCAGGAGTAGACCCAATCCTCGGACCTGAAATGCGTTCTACAGGTGAGGTTTTGGGATTGGCTGAAAACTTCCCACTCGCCTTCTACAAGGCACAGGAAGCAGCAGGATCAGAACTTCCACACGCACCAGCTGCTTGGGAAAACAAGAAAGTTCTTATCAGCTTGAGCAACAAGGAAGGTCAGAAAGAAGAAGTTCTTACAATCGGTAAGACTCTGAAAGATCTCGGCTTCACTTTGATTGGAACTCAGGGCACCGCAGACTTCTACAATTCAAACGGAATTAAGTGCGAAGTTGTAAACAAGATTGGTGCCGGCCGCCCAGACGTAGTTGACTTGATTATGAACAAGGACGTTTGCCTTGTAATCAATACTCCTAAGGCTAAGAGAAACTACGCCGAAGACCGTAAGACTATCCGCAAGATGTGTTTGAAGTACAAGGTTTCTTACATCACTACAATCGCTGGTGCACTCGCTGCTGTTAAGGGTATCGAGAGTGTTAAGAATGGAAATGGTGGTGAAGGTGGTGTTCGTTCACTCCAGGAATATCACAGTTTGATTAAATAAGCAGTAATCTGCGGTGGTTGAGCCTGTCGAAACCACTACATTCAATGAAAGGCCAGTTCTGACTTTGGTTGGAGCTGGCTTTTTTTATAAGTTCTTCAAAATCATTGGAATATAGCAAGAATCCTACATAACAGACTCTAACGCAATTGGACTATGTGGTTCTTCATTTATGTTTCCAATCTGCTTGACGTACCAGACGATTCCCCGCCATGCACCGAGTTTATATCCGGCATTCTCAAAGTGACCAACTTCCTTAAATCCAAGTGCTTTGTGAAGAGCAACGCTTGCTTCGTTTGTATCAACAAGAACGCCGTAAATGTAGCGGTAGCCCTGCTCTGTCAGAATCCTAGAGAAATCATTGTAAAGAGCTGTCGCAATTCCATCTCTTTTTGGTGTATCAGGAGCAAGCATAATCGTCCATTCCACATTCCACTGGTAAGCGTCATGTGGACGAAGCGGAGATCCGCATGCATATCCAAGGATTTTCCCCCCATCATCTTCTGCAACAAGGAACGGATATTTTTTAAGCGTGTGGATGATTTTTTTGCGGTAAGATTCGACATCCGGATTTTCAACGGTGAACGTCACATAATCAAGCGGAACATAAGCTCCGTAAATGTCGTGAACTGCCTGCGCGTCTTTTTCTGTTGCCATTCTGATTTTGTAATTCATGATTAATCCTCACACTGAATTCTTGCCGCTTCTGCTGCGTGGATCAAAGTTGTGTCGTAAACCGGAAGTACGCTGTCGTTTTCTTTTATAAGCATTCCGATTTCCGTGCATCCGAGGATTACTCCTTCTGCGCCCTTCTCTTTCATTTTTTCAATTATACGCTTGTATTTTTCGCGTGAAGAATCGAGGACATTCCCAAGACAAAGCTCGTTGAAAATGATTTCGTTTACAGTATTGATGTCTTTTTCATCCGGGATGATTACTTCAAGTCCTGCATCGATGAGCTTCTGTTTTATAAAATCCTGAGTCATTGTAAATTTTGTTCCGAGAAGCGCAACTTTTTTGTGGCCGTCTTTTTTGATTGCATTTGCGGTTGCATCAGCAATGTGAAGAATCGGTATATTGATTTTCTTTTCAATCTGAGGCACGAGTTTATGCATTGTGTTTGTTGCGATTACGATGAAGTCAGCGCCAGCTTTTTCAAGCCTTTCAGAAGCTTCAGCAAGAATTTTTGCGTTGCCGTCCCAGTTGCCTTCAGACATGTTTTTTTCAAGCTCTGCAAAATCAACGCTGTACATCATGATTTTTGAAGAATGAAATCCGCCGAGTGTGTTTTTGACAGTTTCGTTGATTACCTGATAGTAAGTAACTGTGCTTTCCCAGCTCATTCCGCCGATTAAACCGATTGTTTTCATTTTCTTTCTCCTTCTTGTATTAATATATTATCATTTAAAAAAATAAAAGTACATCAGTTATTTTATATAGAACTTATGGAATGCAAGTCTGAATATCAGTATAATGAAATGACTGAGAGCTAATTTTATTAATTTTATGGGAGAAACAAATGACACTGATTTCATGGAATATAGATTCAATCAACGCAGCTCTGACCTCAACTTCTGACCGGGCAAAACTTTCGCAGGAAGTACTCAAAAAACTTGGCACATACGATGCAGACATAATCGCAATTCAGGAAACAAAATTGCCGGCTGAAGGACCTTCGGACAAACACCTGGAGCTGCTCTCTCAATATTTTTCAGACTATAAAATTGAATGGATTTCTTCTGTTCCGCCTGCAAAAAAAGGCTATGCGGGCACGATGATTTTGCATAAGGATGGGCTGACTGCCCGCCGCGAAGTGCCACATCTGGGTGCTCCTGATACAATGGATGATGAAGGCCGACTCCTTACTCTTGAGTTTGACGGATTTTATTTTGTAAATGTTTACACTCCAAACTCAGGCGATGGACTCAAACGGCTTTCCGACCGCCAGAAATGGGACCAGCTTTATGCCGAATACCTTTCTTCCCTGGACGCAAAAAAACCTGTGATTGCCTGCGGTGACTTTAACGTTGCCCACAAGGAAATCGACCTTGCAAATCCGGCATCTAACCATTTTTCAGCAGGCTTTACAGACGAAGAGCGCGAAGGCTTTACAAAACTTTTGGATCACGGCTTTACAGACAGCTTCCGTCATGTGCACGGAGACGTTAAAAGCGTTTATTCCTGGTGGGGGCAGCGAATCAAAACCAGCAAAATCAACAACTCAGGCTGGCGGATTGACTACTTCCTGGTGAGCGAAAGAATCAAAGACCAGATAAAAAAATCCGAGATGATTGACTCAGGAGCGCGCCAGGACCACACACCGATTTTACTGGAAATTGAAATAGAGAGGTAAAATATGAAAAAGAATTTTGGAAAACAGACTTATATGTTTCCTATGCCGGTCCTCATTATTGCAACATATGATGAAAATGGAATTCCAGATGCAATGAATGCAGCCTGGGGCGGAATCTACGACACAAATCAGATTGGAATCTGCCTGGATAAAAGTCATAAGACTACAAAAAATATTAAACTTCGCAAGGCCTTTACTGTAAGCATGGCAACAGCATCAACTGTAAAAGCATGTGATTATGTCGGAATTGTAAGTGGCAACAGTGAAGCTGATAAAATCAAAAAGGCCGGTTGGACAGTTTCAAAATCAGAGTTTGTAGATGCTCCTGTAATCAACGAGCTTCCTATGGTGCTTGAATGTGAAGTTGCACAGATGAGTGATGACAGCGATTATATAGTTGGAAACATCATCAACGTTTCTGCAGATGATTCAATTCTTACAGATGGAAAAATTGATGCGGCAAAACTCAAGCCAATCTGCTACGATCCTGTAAGCCACAATTACAATGTGCTTGGCCCAATAGCAGGCAAAGCTTTTTCTGACGGTAAAGCTTTAAAGTAAAAAAAAATGCACATCCACCCAGCGCATGTGCAGGATTGATATGCCAAATTTTGATTTTGCTTCAGTCAGTCTGCTGTAAGCTGTATTCCTTCTTCATTCCGTGAGCGCCGAAAATCTGCCAGTTTCCCTGCCCCAGTCTCTGTAAAATTGCAATTCTCTCCTGCGCACACAAAGCCGGATCCGTATCAACTGAAGTCATCAAAACAGGAGCATACTGATTATAAGTTGCCTGCTCTTTTGTAAGCCCATGCATGTTTATGTAGATGTCGCCTGAGAAAACAATGTGATGTTTATAATCAATTAAAACAGTTTCGCCTTTTAAATGGCCGCCCTTTGCCTGGTAAACTTCAAAATGCATTTCACCTGTGTCATAAAAACCAATCTGCTCAAGAGGCTCTTTAATTACTTCCGGGGATTTCCAGAGAGCCTTTACTTTTTCTTCAGCCGGGGGAGCATAAAGCGTAAGTGCCTTGCAGATATTTATGTAAGGCTTGTGAAGAGGATTCTGTTCACGGTATGCATCTTTTCCTTCAGCTTCAAGCGCAAGACATTTTTTTGAATCTTCACTAGCTAAAATTTCATCAAATACAGGAAGAAGACCGCAGTGATCAACATCGGCATGAGTGATGTAAACCTTCTTTTTCATTGTGTCATATTCCGGCAAAAGTTCACGGAAAATCTTTTCCATTTCTTCACGGTAAAGTGCATAGCCTGAATCAATAAAAAGAACTTCACCTGCACTTTTTAAAATTGCTGTGTTGCTTCCACACGGAGGCTCAATCAGAATAATCTGAGAATTTTCTGTAATTTTGTGATGAGTAATTCTTGGGGAAAATGCATCACCCCGGCAGGCAGCTAAAAGATGAGCAAAGCGGCTGATGCTTTCAAAAGTTTTATAAGGAGAAAGACCTTTTTCATCAAGCATCTGCATGACAAGATTTGTATTTACAAGAAGACTGTCTCTTTTATCTTCTGAAAGCCCGATGCAGGAAACAAGCTCTGAAACAAAGGACTGATAGAAAATACTGTTGTCATAAAATTTTTCAGAATGATTATAATCCAGCACGCGGATTGTACAGAGCTTTTTGACTTCAGCAATAAAAGATTCCAAGCGTTTTTCATCTTCAACATAAAGTCCCATTTTAAAAGCCTGAAAACTGCTGCCGTTTTCCTGAGAACTTATATAAGAAATATTTAGCTGATAATCGTTGATAACACGAAGAACATCTGTAACACTGCCCGGCTTATCTTCAAGCATAAATTCCAGAAGTACAATGCTCTTTTCTGTTTTTGGACTTTGAAGGTATCCTATTTCCGTAAGCTGTTCATCTGCTTTTTTAAGATTATCTGCTTCACCTTCAGCATCAATAAAAAGTGTGTGGGAATCAATTGCCTTATTGTAACTGACACGGGTGATATTGATATTCAGCTTTGCAAGACATTCGCTGGCCTTCAAAAAAGCACCGATATGATTCGGCATAGTTGTAATGTAAGTCTTTTTAATTTTCATTTGCGTCATTGTATCATCTGTAAAATTAAAAGTACATCAGTTACTAATGTGTTTGTATGGAAAGAAAAAGTTGATATCGGTATAATGAAATGGCTGTGAGCTAATTTTATTAATTATATGGAGTTAAAAATGAAGAGATTTTTATCAGCAGTTTTTATGATTACAGCAGTTAATTTTTTTGCATTAACAGAAAGCATTAGATCAGCGGAAGCAAGCAGTACCCTTACAGAAAAAATTTCAGGCAAAGAAATTGTATATGATGCACTGAATGCTTTTGATAATGATTTGGAAACTGTCTGGGTTGAAAACAAAAAAGATTCTGGAATCGGTGAAAGGCTGACTGTTGTTTTTTACGAAACGATTACAATTGATGAAATCAGAATTATAAATGGTTTTGCACATAAGGATTATTACAAAAAGAATAATCGCGTAAAAACTTTGAATATCGGATTTCTTTATACTGATGCAGGTGATGCAGTTGATTATGCTCTTAAAGATAACTGCGAGGATTTCCAATCGATTTATCTTGATGAAAACTTTACCGTTGATGCTCTTGTTTTTACGATTCAGGATGTTTACAGGGGAACAAAATACAATGACACCTGCATTGATGAAATCAGGTTTTATTATAAAGGAAGAAATATTGACATAAAAAATGTTAAAGCTTTGAAGCAGGCAAAAAAAGATGCAAAAGCAAATGCTCCTAAAGATCCATCTGAAGAATCTGCAGTTTATAAAAAATTAATCGAAAGATCGAAGCGTAATTATCAGACTAAAGATCAAAAATATAAAGGTATCGCTTTTTTTGTTCCAGTCTACCCTCATCAAATTCCAAATAGAAAAGGATATGCCCTTATGATTGGAGAATCCTCTATGTTTGGTGAAAATGAAATAAGATTTCATGAATGTTATTTTACAGAAATTGATGATTATATGAAGTCAGAAGATGAAAAATTCTGGCAGTGGACTGATAATCCTGACATAAAAATTAAAGATTATCGTTACATTGTGGATATTGTATATCGTTATTGTGATAAAAGGGATTTTAAATTTGATTCAAGTACAAACAGTATTATAACTGAACAGGGAACTGTTCAGTATGGTCCAGACGGTTTTGGCGGCGGTTATGAATATCGAGATTATCTTGTTTATACAAATGGCAATTCTATTAAAGTAAACGGAGAGGAATATTGTCTTATTGATCCTGAATGGCTGTTTATTAATGTCTATGACGGTATTTGATGAGGGGTGAAAAATTATGAAAAAGATTTTTTTGATTTTTGCAATGATGATTTCATCGCTCGCACTTTTTGCGGATGAGCCTTTCCTTATTGAAACTTATAACGTAAAATCTTCAAACAAAGAATTTTATCTGCATTGTGATGCAGACAAAAACACGACGACATGCTTTGAGATTACAAAAAAAGGCGACAGGGAAAAATGGACTGTTCAGGACTACAGGAGCAATGCATATGTTTCTGACAGCGGCGCTTACTGTATTCTCGATCATACGCAGGGGCTTGTTCCTGAGGATTTTAATGAAGACACTGTTTTGTTCAAAATCTACAAAAAAGGCAACCTCTTTGACACGGTGACGCTCGGAAAAGTATACAAGAATCTTACTTACGTAACAATGCAGGCAACCGTTTCGCATTATGCCTGGGGAAACATCAATCATCTTTATGATGACGGAATCCTGCTCACAACAAATGAAGGCGGACAAAGATTCTGGTACGATTTTTGCAAAAAGAAGATCGTGAGCGCAGAGAAAAAAATTGCGGAAATCGCTGCAAGGGAAAGGAAGGAAGCGTTCAAATCTCTTGATAAAGTTTTTGCGGATTTCAAGAAGCAGATAAAGGACAAGGACGATAAGGAAAAGCTTTCTGCGGCGGTAGCAAAAATTCAGAGCCTCTACAAGAATAAAAAGCTGGTTGATTCACCGATTGAATATTGCGATTTCTATGAAGACGGCGATGTTGTTTTTAGCCTCTTTTATTCGCGCAGGGGCAGGTTCAAGGGAGCATTCAATCATTCTGTAAAATCTTTCTTTAACTTTTATGACGGGAAATCGTACATTCACTTCTATCTGTGCGATGACAACTGCGACCTTTTCATCGACATAGCATGCGGCGGAAAGCGTGAAAATTTAGAGGGATCTTATTATACTGAGTATTCACGGTACTTAGAAGGACAGACTCCAAACCGCTACTACAAGTTCAATGCAAAAACAAAAGAAGTGCGCACCGGTGATTTTTACTGGGACTAAAAAACTCCGTTTTTAATAGCAGTCCCAGTTATAAAGCACGTTAGAGAAATCACGCTTTTTTAAGTCTTCACGCTTGATAAAAAAATTTGCAATACCTGAGTCGCCCCACATAATTTGGTTCCCGCCGTCATCGTCCGTGTCAATCTGAAGGAGGAGCACGTCGTAGCCGTCGTCTGCACTTCGCGGGTCGTATTGTGTAAAATATGGATAGCCGCTGATTCTGTGTCCCGCCTGATATTCATCAAAGAATGTTTCATAGAC
>JAILEY010000016.1 GCA_024687165.1 Treponema sp. | reverse complement strand
CGCATTATGGCTTTAGCTGATGTTTTTGATGCGCTGGTTAGTAAGCGCTGTTATAAGGATGCAAAATCTTTTGATGAAGCTTTTGAAATTATTCAGAATGATTTAGGAAAACACTTTGACCCGGTAATCGGAAAGGCGTTTATTGATTGCCGGCCACTGCTCGAAGAATACTACAGCTCGACGGTACATGAAATTTAGATTGCTATGGTTTAAGCCGCAGCCCGAATGGGCTGTCGGTTTTGAAACTGGTTTCAGAGGCGGCTCAACAGAGCCGTCCTCTGATAATGATGATAACCTGCAAAGTTTACTTTGTCAGGTTGAGCACTATTTTAAGTTGATCATAGATTTATCATAATCTGTAGGTGGCACAAATCCCATCAACATCATGAGTGTTGCAGGCCAGCTTGAAATTCCAAGACCTTCGTTCAACTTAGTATTATCATATTCTCCCTTGTACTCTGGGTCGTAGATGATACCAGGAACAGGGTTCAATGAGTGGCTTGTCTTTGGCTTTGGTTCGCCGTCAGCACCCATAGCAACTGAACCGTCCTTCTTGTGCTCGTACATATCGTCTGAGTTTCCGTGGTCAGCTGTAAGACAGAGGATACCGCCTGCCTTTTCAATAGCTGCCTTAAGGCGGCCAAGCTGAAGGTCCATACCTTCCATAGAACATACAACTGCGTTGAATACACCAGTGTGTCCAACCATATCTCCGTTAGGGTAGTTGAGACGGATGTGGTCATATTTTCCGCTTTCAATAGCTTCAATTACCTTGTCAGTAATTTCTGCACACTTCATCCATGGGCGCTGCTCGAATGGAACAACATCAGATGGAACTTCAATATAGGTTTCAAGATTCTTGTCGAACTCACCAGGGCGGTTACCGTTGAAGAAGTAAGTAACGTGACCATATTTCTGAGTCTCAGAAATTGCCATAAGATGAACGCCAGTCTTTGTAAGATATTCACCCATTGTGCGGTCAATGCTAGGTGGGTTTACAAGGTACTGAGCAGGCTTGTGGTTATCACCATCGTATTCCATCATACCTGCATATTCAACAGCAGGGCGGCGTACTCGGTCAAAGTGAGTAAAATTGTCTTCTTCGAAAGCTGCAGTAATTTCAAGAGATCGGTCACCACGGAAGTTAAAGAAGATTACGCTGTCGCCGTCAACGATAGGGCCTACAGGTTTTCCGTCTTTTGCGATTACAAACTCGTGCATATCCTGGTCGAGAAGGCCAGCATTTTCATTGCGGTATGTATTGATAGCTTCTGTAGCGCTTGCAAACTGACGGCCATCAGCAAGAACATGAGCGTGCCATCCGCGCTCTACCATGCTCCAGTCAGCACCGTAGCGGTCCATAGTGATGTACATACGACCACCACCAGAAGCAATCTGATAGTCTACATCGCTGAACTCAGCAAGGAATTTTTCAAGAGGTTCAAAATATTCAAGAGCGCTTGTCGGAGGAACATCGCGTCCGTCCAAAAGTGCGTGAACACGCAAAGTCTTTACACCTTCTTTGTGAGCCTGAGTAATCATAGCTTTAAGGTGGTCAATGTGAGAGTGAACGTTACCATCAGAAACAAGACCCATAAGGTGGAATGTAGAGTTTTTATCCTGAACGTTCTTTACAAGCTTCTTCCAGGTAGCGCCTTCAAACATGCTGCCAGATTTAATTGATTCACCAACAAGTTTTGCACCCTGAGCAAAAACGCGTCCACAACCCATAGCATTGTGTCCAACTTCAGAGTTACCCATGTCATCATCAGTAGGAAGACCAACAGCAGTTCCGTGAGCCTTGAGCTTAGTGTGAGGGCAATTAGCAGTAAACCAGTCCAGGTACTTCATCTTAGAAGCCTTAACTGCGTCTCCTTCTTCATATTTACCATATCCAACGCCGTCCATAATAACCAGGACAACAGGACCACGACGACCCTTCCAATTCGGGTTCTTTTCCAATGAGTGCATTGTGTCTGCCATATATTTTCTCCATCTGGGCGTCCATACTGGATTGGTATTTTTCGCTTCAGATTTCTCCTGGCGTCTTAAATCCCTGGGCCCATATAAAAAAATTTACAAAAATCTTCAATTAATATAATGGATTTTACAAGCTTTTACAATTGAGCTCCTTTCAATTAATGTTGTAAAAATCTCTTTTTTAATATAGATTATAAGCATTAATAAATTTTATGGTGAAAAATGGATAGTGTAGTTGAGTTTGTAAGCGGTTATATCAAGTTCTGGCCTGCAGCTGTTTTTGTTGCACTTTGTATTGCAGGTTTGAATATTCCTGTTTCAGAAGATCTTGTTATTATTGCATCTGCAGGTTTTTGTCGCAGTGGAAATGCACCTCTTGTTCCTACATTGATTGCAATTTATGCTGGTGTAGTAGTCAGCGATATAATGGTTTATTGGGAAGGATATGCCGTTTCAAAGGGACTTCTTAATTTTAAATGGCTGAAAAAAGCGATGGCTTCAAATAAAGTAAAAGTCATGACTAAAAAACTTGAGACTCATGGAGCGATTACTTTTATCACGACAAGATTTATTCCTCTTGGTGTAAGGAATGCCTTGTTCCTTACTTCGGGATTGCTGAATCTTAAGTTCACTAAATTTCTTCGTTTTGATATGGTTGCGGCTTTACTCAGCAATATGACTTTGTTCTGGGTTGTGTATGCAATAGGTTCACATGGAAGTAAAATTGTGCGTTATTTTGGCTGTTCACTTTTTGTGCTACTTGTGATTTTTGTTGTGATTGCTTTGTACAGCATCAAAAAAGAAGCGGATGAACTTGACCGCCTTCAGAAAGAAAAAGAAGAATCTGAAAATAATTCGATTTAAAATGATAAAGGCTGCCACGGTGAGTTTTCACTATAGCAGCCATTTTTATTTTCAGCGTAGTGCTGAACTTATTTGCTTACAATTAAAGATGTTTTTGAATCAAGCTTGAGTGTTGTTTCAATGTCTTTATTCTTTCCCATCTTCAATACCTGAATTACTGTATCCTTTCCTTTTGCTGCAAGATGAATTACAGCTGTAAAATATGGAAGGATTGCTTTCGGTGCGCTTTCTTCAAGTTTGTCACCTGCTTCTGCTGCACTGATCCAGATCTTTGTTTTTGTTGCCTTTGCATAGCTTGAAACAGACTGAATGTCAGATTCCTTTACCTTTGCAAAATCAACACCATCAATTACAACTCCTGCTACTGCAATTCCTCCTGCCTTGAGTGCATTGAGAGTGTTTACAACCTTTTCAAGACTGAAGTTGTCCTGGCTGAAGTTGAGGATTGTTCTGTTACGGATAATCTGTTCCTTAACATCTGCAGCATTTGCAATTGTCTTTTTCTTTGCAATTTCACTGAATACTGTGTCGTATCCAGAAATTACGTCGTTGCTGTGCTGGTCAAATGATACGTGAACAAGCTGTTTTCCGTTCAAAAGTGTATCCATTCCAAACTGAATTAAAACTGCTGTTTTTCCAAGACCTTTTTTTGCTGTAACGAGTCCAAGTTCTCCTGCTTTGAGTCCGCTTCCGATTGCTTCTTCAAATGCGCGTACTGGACTTCTTTCAAATAAATCCTGTTTTGCCATAGTTTGTTCCTCCGAATAAAATATGAAATTAAAATGAACTTTTTATATTTATTTATGATTAGATTATAGCACAGAATTTTCAATAAGCAACAAAAAAGGCTGCTCCTGCAAAACAGAAACAGCCCTTTGTAAAAAAGATTTATTCCAGCGGAACTTTAATTAGTTTCCAGCCTTCTTCTTTTCTGCGTACTTCTTCATAAGTTCTTCTGCAACATTGTTTGGAACTTTTCCGTACTTTTCGAATTCCATTGTGAATTCTGCTTTACCCTGTGTTGAAGAGCGGAGAATTGTAGAGAATCCGAACATTTCTGAAAGTGGAACTTCCGCGTTAACTGTAGATGTTCCGTTTTCATCTGTAGAATCGATGATAACACCACGGCGCTGGTTGATAAGACCGAACATGTTACCCTGGAATTCTGTAGGACCTGCAAGCTGAACTTTCATGATTGGTTCGAGGATAGCTGGCTTTGCCTTTGCATAACCTTCGCGGAAAGCACCGATAGCTGCTGTCTGGAATGCGATATCTGAAGAGTCAACCGGGTGGTACTGACCATCATTGATTGTACACTTAACACCAACAACTGGAGCACCGATAAGTGAACCCTTTTCCATAGCCTTTCTGAATCCCTTGTCGCAAGATGGGATGTATTCGTTAGGAATAGCACCACCCTTGATTGCGTCTACGAATTCGTAATCTTTTCCTTCTTCCTGGAATGGTTCCATAAATCCTGCAACACGACCGTACTGACCTGAACCACCAGTCTGCTTTTTGTGTGTGTAGTTGAAATCTGCCTTCTGAGAGATAGATTCGCGGTATGCAACTTCTGGAGCTGCAACTGTAACTTCGCATTTGTATTCACGCTTCATGCGTTCAACGTAAACAGCAAGGTGGAGTTCTCCCATACCCTTGATGATTGTCTGGTTTGATTCTGGATCAACGTATGTCTGGAATGTTGGGTCTTCCTTTGTAAAGCGGTTGAGGGCCTTTGACATGTTAGCTGCTGCAGACTTGTCAACTGGTGTGATAGCCTGAGAGATAACTGGCTCTGGAACGAACATAGATGTCATAGCGATGTTGAGTCCGCCGCCACAGAATGTATCACCTGATGCACAGTCAACACCGAAGAGAGCGATGATGTCACCTGGCATACCTTCGTTGATATCTTCCATCTGAGCTGAGTTCATGCGAACGAGACGTCCAACCTTGAACTTCTTGCGCTGGCGAACATTGTAAAGTTCATCACCTTTGCAGATTTTTCCCTGATAGATACGTGTATATGTGAGCTGTCCGAACTGACCGTCATCGAGCTTGAATGCAAGAGCAACACATGGCTTGTCTTCAACGTTGAAGAGTTCAACCTGTTCTTCGTTCTTGTCGAGGTCGAGACCGTAGTTGTGAACTTCTGTTGGGTTAGGGAGGTAGTCAAGAACAGCGTCGAGAACTGGCTGGATACCTTTGTTCATATGTGCTGAACCACAGAATACACCTACAAACTGTTCAGCAAGAGTACCCTTACGGATAGCTGCCTTAATCTTGTCTACTGGAACATTGTCATAGTCACCTTCCATGAGGATTTCCATGAGTTCATCATCGAAGTTAGAAGCTGCATCGAGAAGTTCAACTCTCTTTTCCTTAGCAAGGTCAACGAGATCTGCAGGAATTTCTGCAACGCGTATGTCTGTACCGTCTTTTCCTTCGAAGTAATATGCCTTCATTGCAACGAGGTCAACAACACCCTGGAGCTTGTCTTCAAGACCGATTGGAAGTTCCATCATGTATGCGTTGAGTCCGAGCTTTTCGCGGATCTGTGCGCAAACGCGAAGTGGATTTGCACCCTGGCGGTCACACTTGTTTACGAATGCGATACGTGGAACATGATATCTCTTGAGCTGGCGGTCAACAGTGATTGACTGTGACTGAACACCTGCAACGGCACAAAGAATCATGATTGCACCGTCAAGAACGCGGGGTGAGCGTTCAACTTCAACTGTGAAGTCAACGTGACCCGGGGTGTCGATAAGGTTGATTGTTGTGTCTTTCCACTGAACCTGTGTTGCTGCTGACTGGATTGTAATACCGCGTTCGCGTTCCAGGTCCATGTTGTCCATTACAGCGCCAACACCGTCTTTACCTTTAACTTCGTGGATTGCATGAATCTTGTTACAGTAGAACAAGATGCGTTCTGAAGTTGTTGTTTTACCAGAGTCGATGTGTGCACTGATACCGATATTACGAACTTTAGTAATATCAAATGCCATAGTGTATACCTCACAAAAATAAATTGTTTGAAAATTTAGTTCCGTGTATTTTAATGAAAATAATAATCTATTTCAAGGGATTGCAACAAAATCGTACGTAATTCTAAAGTTTGCCGTAAGATTTCGTGTTTTTTTCTGAACTGACGCTGAGGAATAAAATTTATATTTCATCTCTCCTTGTTTTTCAATTGCAGTGATTGAAGCTGAAAATTCTGGTCTGAGGTTTAAATTAAGATTCAGTGTGCCTGAAAGTGAATATGTGTTCTTTATTATTTTTTCATTCTTATAAGAAAACTTTGTATTCCATGAGGTGAATCTTGTTTTCTTTAAGAATGATAAATTTGCACCGTATTCAAAAAACTGATCTTCGGTTTTAAATGAACAGAATCCGGCTGCAGTTAAATTGAATGCTGCTGTCTGTAAATTTATTCCCGCTTTTGAAGTGTATTCGTTTTTACCGGTTTTGAATTTTCCGTGAAATAATATTCCTGTTTTAAATACGCCGTTTTTGAATTTGCGGATGAACTGAGGATTTATTTCTATCTGCCGTTTTGTTTTTGTATGAGTTCCTGAAGCTGTAATCAGATCTTCATCTCCCTGATATAAAGAAAAGTTCAATCTGAAGCAGTTTAAAATCAGTGAGTTTTGAGAAGAAGTATAATAGAAGAATCCTCCAAACGGATTTTCACTCGCTCCTGTTACAATCGACGTTTCAAAATATTTTGAATGCATATTGAATTCGGCACTTCCGCAAAGAAATCCTGCTTCCTTGTAAAATTTGTATTCGTTGAACCAGGCAGTTTTAAAATCTTTTTTGTGTCTAAAAATTCCGCATGTTAAATTTATTGAAGATTTTTTTCCGATTGAAGGAATTGATTTGTGCAGATTGAAAAAAAATTCATTTTCTTCTGTTGCGGCAAATTCAACGTTTGAAAATACGATTGCTGCAGAAAGTGGTTTTGGGGATCCGTTGTATTGCGGCAAAGAGCATTTAATTCCCGGAGTAAGATAGATAGAATTTTTTAATGGAGATGAAACGTAAAGCAGGGGATTTTTTAACCTCGAAATGCTGTCAGAAAAAGAAAGATTTCCCAGGTAAAAAACTGAACCGATTTGAACTGCTGCATTCAGATTTTTCTTATCAGCATGAAATCTTGTTTCTTCAAGCTTTAAATCCCGTAATCCCAAAACGGTATTAAAATCCTTTGACGAAAACTTAATCCCGCAGGATAGTTCCTCTGTATCAGTCTCAGAAAAGAATTCTGTTTTGAAAGCTGCCTTATTTTGTTTGCAAAAAACTTTCTCTTCTGAGACGGCGAATAAAATCATTATAAAAAATAAATACTTCATATATAGTTATTAACCGAAGAAGTGCTAAAAAATTCACTTCAGGTTGAAAAAAATATAAAAAAAGTTTAGACTCGGTCTCACAAATTATTTTTACATGTCTTTCTGTTTCCGTTTTTTTGAGGTAAAAGGGTTCTGTTTTATTTTCTATAAATATATACGGTACGGATTTTCATGTTTGGGAAAAGGTATCGTTTTATGGAAAATGAAATGTCTCAGACTCTGGAAGACCAGGTAGTGTCTTCTCAAGTGGAATGTGTTGAAGCTGACTCTGAAGAAGATGAAGAAATCGGCTTTGAAGATCTTGGCCTCGATGAAATCACTCTCGCTGCAATTGAAAAAAAAGGATTTAAAGTTCCTTCTCCAATTCAGGTGCTTGCAATTCCTCGTCTTTTAAATGGCGACGCAAATGTTATTGCAAAAGCTAGAACTGGTACAGGTAAAACAGCAGCTTTTGGTCTGCCTCTTGTTCAGCGCCTTAGAACTGAAGGTGAAACAGTACGCGCAATTATTCTTGAACCTACACGCGAACTTGCAATGCAGACTGCAACAGAAATGGCTTCTTTTACAACCGGAAGATTTCCAAGAACTTGTGTTGTTTATGGCGGCGCAAGTATGGGAGAGCAGATCCGCAGCCTAAAAAAAAGAACGGAGATTGTTGTTGGTACTCCGGGGCGTGTTCAGGATCTTATTGACCGAGGTGTGCTTGATATTAGCAAAATAGAATATTTTATTCTTGATGAAGGCGATGAAATGCTTGATATGGGATTCGTTGAGGATATTGAAAAAATCTTCTCAAGCGCAAATCCTGACTGTCGTGTGCTTTTATTCAGCGCAACAATTCCAAAAGAAATTCTTACAATCGCTCAGAATTTTATGGGTGATTATGAAATTGTTGAAGAAGAAAATCATGAAGAAGCACCTCTTTTAATTGAACAGAAATACTGGCTTGTTCGTGAAAATGAAAAGATAGAAGCTCTTGTTCGTCTCATCGATATTTCTCCTGATTTCTTCGGACTTGTTTTTGTTCAGCGCAAAAGTGATGCAGATTATGTTTCAAAGGTTCTTGATGAACGCGGATATGAAGCTGCTGCTTTACACGGAGATATTCCTCAGGGACAGCGCGAAAAAATTCTTGCAAGATTTAGAAGTAAGAAAACACGCATTCTTGTTGCAACTGATGTTGCAGCCCGCGGAATTGATATTGAAGGTCTTACACATGTTGTAAATTACGAGCTTCCGTTTGATGGTCCGACTTATGTTCACAGAATCGGTCGTACAGGACGCGCTGGTTCAAGCGGCATGGCTCTTACTCTTGTTCGTCCTGAAGAAAGAAGAAGACTTCAGTATCTCCAGAATGCAATCCGCAGAAGTGCAAAGGGTGAAATGAAGCTCTCTGAAATTCCTTCTGTTGAGGAAGTTATTGAAGTAAAGAAGACTCGTCTCTTTGATGATATTAAAACTAAAATCGGACTTAATGATTTTACTGCATCTGAAAATGAAAAAATAGAAGCTGCAGATACTCAGGACGATGAAATTATAAGTCTTGAAGAAACTGAAAAGAAAGTTCCGAATCTAAGAAAGGGTGATCCTGTTTTTGATAAACTAGCGGAAGAACTTTGCAATGGACAGAATGCACAGGAAGTAATTGCTTCATTACTTGCTGCATCTTATGGAAAACTCTTAAGCAAAAAACAGTATGGAAAAATCAGTGTGGTTTCTCCTTCACGCAGCGAAAGAGGCAGAGACAGAGATCGTGGCGGAAGAAGAGGTGCTCTTGTCGGTGACAATGAGATGCGCATTTATGTTCAGCTTGGCTGGCACGATGGATACAATCCAAAGAAGATTGCAAATTTCTTCCATAATCTTCTTGGTGTTCCTGACAGAAAAATTGATGCAATCGATATGGCAGATAAATTCTGTCTTTTGACATTGCCTCTTGCAGACGGACAGAAAGCTCTTGCGTTGAGCGAAAAGGACAAGTCACTTCCACACATGCATCAGGACACAAAGATTTCACGTGATTTTGGCGGTGGAAGAAGAGACAGAGGTCCTCGCCGTGGAGATTCATTCCGTGACAGACGTGAAGGCGGAAGAGATCGCGACAGAGAAAGAAATTTCGGCGGTGAAAGAAGGGGAAGAAATAATTCTCATGACCGCCCTAGAAGTCACACTGCAACAAAACGTAACAGTCAGGCTGCCTTGTATAAAAAATCAAACTCGGCAAAGGAATATTAAATAAAATTGGCTCCCAGTCGTCTTGCGCGTAATGAAACCGATGCTTTCGCATCTACATGCTGTTTGTTGTAATGTAACTATATACTGTCGCTTCGCGACACCAACAAACAGAATGTTTTCATTCCGCTCAATACTCCTTCGCACTAATTTTATTATATCAATAATAATTTGAAGTTAGGGCTATTTAAGAAAGTGGTGGCGGGAAGAAAAGCAGAATGACTAGGAGCCAATTAATTAGATTCTTTTACATAAGGTTCATAATTATTCAGCCAGTTAAGAATTGTTTCCTGCCATGATTTTTCAGAAGATGTAAATGAATTATATACAGACTTTATATGTTCAAGAATGAGCTTTTTATCTTCTGGTTTTACGTCGGTGCTTTCCTTGAAAAAAAGTTCTATTGATGTAAGCGCAGTTTCACTTTCAAAAAGTTCCGGCACGATTTTTGTCATCATGTAAAGAGCTGCTGGAATACAGTTTACGCTGTGCTGTTTCATATAGAGAACTGATTCTGCAATTTCCATTCCGTGTTCTGCAATTTCTTTAAGCCACTGTTCTGATTCTCCTTTTGTAAAATTTTCACGCACAAAAATTTTTTTGTAGAATGTGTAGGTTAAACAGATGACTGCGATGTGAAGACTTGGTACGCACATGTAATGAGGATCTGCTTTCTGCATGCGTCTTACGGCTTTAATTTCTTTGCATACAGGTCTTCTTGTAGTGCTCATAATTTTTCTGTAGATTTCAAATGCCTGCTGATAGGCAAAGCGGATGTATCTTAAAAATTCAATTTCAAGTTTTACGCCCTGAATCATCCCGAATCTTTTTACAAGCATAGACAAAGGACGGATCCAGAAGTTTATAAAATCAAGATAAGTGTGCACTGTCTGCGGTTTGAAAGGAACTGAATCATCAAGTTTGTGGTCAACGTTTTTTACAGGGATTTTTAAAAGTCTTATTTTTCTTAAGTACTGTGCGAGGAAGAATTTAAAAATCACCGTAATGCAGAATTTAAGAAGAGTCCAAAGTCCGTGAGGAAATACGCATACTGTAAAATACGCCGTACCTACTGAAAATGAGTCGAGTCTTCTGCCTTTAATTTTTTCAATTCTTTTTTCATCTGCGGCTTTTACTTTTCCGCATCTGAATTTATAAACAGGATCTTTCATCTGCCAAAAACTTCTTTTGCACAGGAAACAGTCTGCATTGCATCTTTCGAATAGAAATCAGCCCCGATTTTTTTTGCATAGTCAGCTGTAAGAACTGCACCACCGACACAGATTTTACATTCCATGTTGCGTTCTTTCAAGGCGGCTCTCAGTCTTACGATTGTATCTTCCATGTTGATTACAGTCGTTGTCATAAGTGCACTCAGTCCAACAAGCTTAACTTTATTTTCTATTACAGTATTTATGATTGTTTCTGCAGGTACGTTCTTCCCGAGATCAATTACATTATAGCCGTAATTTTCAAGCATTGCACGTACAATGTTTTTTCCGATGTCATGAATGTCACCGAAGACTGTTGCAATTACAACTGTTCCTTTGCTTTCTTCTTTTACTCCTGTTGCGGCAAGAGTTTCCTTAATTTTAGCAAAAGAATTGCTTACTGTTTCTGCACTCAACAAAAGCTGCGGAAGAAATTTTTTGCCTGATTCAAAATCTTTTCCAACGTTATCCAGAGCAGGAACAATTGCGTTGTTGATGATTTCTACCGGCTGATGATTTTTCAAAAGCTGTTCAGTTTCTGCTGCAGATTTATCTTTAAATCCTTTTTCTATAATGCTTATGAGCGTAGAGAATTCTGAGCTTTGCCTGGGACAGTCTCCTTTAGCTTCAGTTTTTTCTGTATTAGCAGCTGCAGGAATTATAGTTGCTCCTTCAGGAATTTTATTTTCTAGATAAGGATCTTTTGTGCCTGTGTAAGTCTCAATGAAATCAAGACAGTTTTCATCAAAGCATTCAAGAGCGCGAAATGCACGGTAAGAATCCATCATTGTTTTACTTGAAGGATTTATGATCGCTGCACTAAGTCCCGCGTGTAATGCAAGCAGAAAGAATCTTGAGTTGATAATGTCGCGTCGTGGAAGTCCGAAAGAAATGTTTGAGACTCCAAGAACAAACTGAATTCCTTCATCATCAAATTCATCTCTGATCATTTTTATTGCTTTGATTGTCTGCATTGCAGTTTTCTGTTCCGAGCTTACAGTCAGCGTGAGAGTATCAATAAAAATATCACGCACAGGGATTCCGTATTTTGCTGCTTCAAGAATTATTTTTTTTGCAATCCATGCACGGCCTTCTGCAGTCGGAGGAATTCCGTCTTCATCAAGACAAAGAGCAACTACAGCTCCGCCATATTTTTTTATAAGCGGGAACACATGATCCATTACTTCCTGTTTTCCGTTTACGCTGTTTACAAGAGCTTTTCCGTTGTAATATCTGAGTGCATGTTCAAGAACTGCATATTCACTTGAGTCAATCTGCAGAGGAACATTAAAGGCTTCCTGCAAAGTTCTTACGGCACTGAGCATCATCTCTTTTTCATCAATTCCAGGAAGACCTACATTTACATCAAGAATATGAGCTCCTGCATTTATCTGACTTTCAGCTTCATCAAGAATAAACTGCATGTCTTTATTCATCAGAGCTTCTTTACATTTTTTCTTTCCTGTTGGATTTATTCGTTCCCCGATGATTTTAGGTCCTGCATTTTTTCCAACCTGTACGGTCTTATTGTAAGAGCAGATGTAGGATTTTGTTTTTTCTTCACTGGAATGATTTTCATCTTTACTGCTCATCGATTCCATCAGTTCATCAAAAGACGGATCTGAAATTTTTTCAATCTGTCTTGCCATCTCTGCAATGTGCTGAGGAGTTGTACCGCAGCAGCCTCCAAGAATCACTGCACCTTTTTTTCTTGTTTCGCTCTGGAATTTTCCGAATTCTTCCGGCTCAACTTTAAATACATCTTTACCGTTTACAATTACCGGAAGTCCTGCATTCGGCTGAACCATAACAGGAAGGTGTGCGTGCTTTAAAAACTCTTCCGCAAGCTTTTGATCTTCTTCAAGACTTCCGCCGCAGTTAAATCCGATTGCTTCCGGGTGAAGGGATTCAAGATATGTAACACATGTAAGAACATCCGCACCGGTGAGGGTTCTTAAAGAAGGCTGGAATGTCATCAGCGTAAGTATCGGAAGATTTGTGTTTTCGCGGATTGCAAGAACTGCAGCTTTAACCTCGTAAAGGTCGCTCATTGTTTCAATAAGTGCAAGATCAGCTCCGGCTTTTTCTGCGGCAATTGCTGCATCCTTGTAAGATTCATATGCTTCATCAAAACTCAGTGGGCCGATCGGTTGCATGAGCTTTCCGTTTGTGCTTGTATCCCAGGCAACAAAACGAGGCTTTGTGTTCCCCTCTGTTTCAATTTCTTTTACAGCTTCCTTTGCAAGTGAAATTGATTTTTCTATATATTCAGCTGCTATATGCGGAGCGTTTTCATCTGCAAGCTTTGCGCTTAGTGCTCCGAAAGTATTTGTTGAAATTATGTTGCTTCCCGCTGTAAGATACTCTCTGTAAATCTGACTGATTACTTCGCTTTTGTAAAAATTTAAGTCTTCAGGAATTTTATATTTCATTCCCTCGGCAAGCTTTTGAATCATTGTGCCCATGCCGCCGTCTGAGATTATGCATGTGTTATTCTTTATGCTTTTGTTTAAGAATTCTCTAAAGTTCATTTTTCACCCATGTATAATTTTTAATCTGTATTTTTACTGATTTACAGCTTTTACAATTTCACTGATATTGTTGAGGATATCTTTTGCGATATCACTTTTGTTCATAGTATAAATATGAATTCCACGTATTCCGTTTGAAATCAAATCTATAATTTGATCTGTTGCATATGCAATTCCTGCCTGTCTCATTGCCTGAGGGTTATGTTCAAATCTGTCGCAGATTGCAAGAAGTTTTGCCGGAATGTATGCAGAAGAAAGCTTTACCATTCTTTCAACCTGATTCGAATTTGTAATCGGCATGATACCCGCAATCACAGGAATATGAATCCCTTTGTTCTGAAGCTGGTACATGTAGCTGTAGAGCATGTTGTTATCAAAGAACATCTGTGTCGTTAAAAAATCAACGCCTGCATCAACCTTGTATCTTGTGTTCTCAAAATCTGTCTGTCTGTTAGGGCTTTCAGGATGTCCTTCCGGATAACATGCACCGCCTACACAAAATCCTTCTTTCTTTAAAAGAGGTACAAGATCTGACGCATGTTCAAGACCATCAATAGTTGCTTTTTTGCCTTCAAAATCTTTTGGAAAATCTCCGCGGAGAGCAAGAACATTTTCAATTTTATTTTTCTTTAGTTCGCTGATAGTCTGGTGAACGTCTGAAATTGAGTCTCCGATGCAGGTAAGGTGAGCAAGTGCTGTAGTTCCTGTCTGTTCAATTTTTGAGGCAATTTCTACAGTGTTGCTTCTTGTTGTTCCACCGGCTCCGTATGTGACGCTCATGAAATCCGGATTCAGTTTGGTAATTGCTGTTGCGGTATCAATCATCTTTTCAAGATTGGATTGCTGTTTTGGAGGAAAAACCTCATAGGAAATCAGTACTTTTTTCTGATTAAGCTTTTCTGAAATCTTCATAATTATTTGCTCCGGATTCTGATATCGTAAATTGCGCGTATAAGTTTATAGAAAAGAAAACATATAAACAATTCACAAAAAAAACTATATCTGGTAATAGGAATAAGCTATAACTTACTGAACAAGATATTCGTCCAGTTTTCTTAGTTTTGCTTCATCCAGTTTAACAAAAAGATTTTTTTCCTGCGTTGGAAGAACAAGTCCCTTTGGTCCGTTTTTTGCACGGCGCAGATATTTTACCTGAGTGTAGTACAAATCGGCCTGTGCATTTTTTCTTGCCTTTGAATGGTATACGGCAAGTGTTCCGGCATACAGGAGGATTTCAAGGGGAATTGTTTTGTCTTTGCGTGCTTTAATAAAAACATAGCCGCCTGCATAATCACGTGCATGAAGCCACATGTCCTGACCTTTAACTGTGTGACGCAAAAGATCATCGTTTTCATTTGCAGTTCTCCCTACAAGAATTGTCCATCCGTCAATTTCATATTTGAGCCCGGAATAATTTTTTGCAACATGCTGTTTTGGTGTCGTGTCACGCCGAAGCATCTGTTCAATTTTAAGTACGTTCTGCTCATTTTTAATTGCTTCATATTCTGCGTCTAAAGCTGCAATTGCTTTTTGTGAAAGCTCGATGTCGTGAATCAGACTGTCCATTCCGCTTACAGATTTTTTGTATTGTTCATAATAAACCTGCGCATTTTCCTGTGCCGAAAGCTTCGGATCTATTCTGATTGAAATTTCTTTTCCTGTTTCATAATCGGTGCAGGTAAGCATTGAGCCTTCAATCTGATGTGCAAAAGAAAGAATCAAATCTCCTGTATGCTTGAGCTTGTCTGCGCATTCAAACTGCTTCTTTTTTGCAAGAAGATTTTCAAGTGCGTGCTCCATTTTTGAATGCTTTACGTTGTACCATTTTTCCGCCTGAGCAAGAAGACTTTCCCTTGAAAGAGTAGACGCATGCTCTGAATAATACGCATCGATTTTTTCATTAAAAGTTTTGTCTTTAAAAGATTCATCAGCTTCTTCATCAAAAGTTCTGATTTTAAATTTTTCTTTTGAGGCTGCAATTTCTTCTTCTGTAAGTTCTTTTTCTTCCGGGATAAAAGTTCCGCCTGTTACTTCACCTTTGTTCGGTCTTCTAAACATGCAGTCAAGAATTTTACCTTCTTCATTTGTAACTATTACGTTTGCAGCATTTGACCAGAGACGAACGTAAATAAAATTTCTTTCCTGCCAGGTTGAAACATCAAACTTTACAATTCTGTCTAAGCCGAGTTGTCTTATGGAATTTATTCTCATACCCTGAATTTTTGATTTGAGGAATTCGTTGAATCTTAAAGGCTTCTTGTTTTTTACGCCCTTGTATTTTGTAAGATTCAATCTGCAGGACTGAGGATTTGTACAGATTAAAAGATTATTAACTTCATTTTTATTTATAGTTCTGAAAACGAGAGTGTCGTATCCAGGCTGAATGATTTCCTGAAGAAAGGCGCCGTTTAAATTCAGTTCGCTTATAATCAGATTTATTTCGTTGCAGTTTAATGACATGATTTTCAATAGTAGCATTTTATATTTTTTTTTACTATAATTTGCCCCGTTATGAGTAGAGACGAAAAAGAATTGTGCCACTGGGCTGACCAGCAGGCTGCTAAAATCATTAAGGAAAAGGGAGATCTTGATTCCTATACATGTGCCTCTGGAATCACTCCATCGGGAACTGTTCACATTGGAAACTTTCGTGAAATCATTACAGTTGATCTTGTTGTTCGTGCGATGAGAGACCGCGGTAAGAATGTACGTTTCATTTATTCTTGGGATGATTATGACGTATTCCGCAAAGTTCCAGCAAATATGCCTAATCCGGAAGAACTTGGAAAATATTTGCGCTATCCAATCACTTCTGTTCCAGATACATTTGGTCGTGATGAAAACTATGCACGTCATCATGAAGTTGATATTGAAAAGCAGCTTCCACGTGTTGGTATTCATCCAGAATTCCTTTATCAGTCACAGAGATACCGCTCAAACAGATATGCAGAAGGAATGAAGAAAGCATTGCAGAATCGTGAGTTGATTAAGGAATGTCTGAATCATTACCGCGATGATGAACACAAAATGAAGGCTGAAGATGTTTACTGGCCTACTGCAATTTTCTGCGGAAAGTGTAATAAAGATACAACTGAAATCACAGGGTACGACGGAGAATATAGAGTAAGCTACAAGTGTGAATGTGGTTGTGAAGAAACTGTAGATATCCGCAAGTTCGGTGGAATTAAACTTGGATGGCGTGTTGACTGGCCGATGAGATGGTCAGAAGAAAAAGTATGCTTTGAACCTGGTGGAAAAGATCATATTTCTCCGGGCGGATCTTATGATACAGCAAAACTTGTTTCAAAGAAAATTTATAACTGGGATGCACCTGTAACAATGAAGTACGACTTTGTTAAGCTTAAGGGTGTTCCTGGAAAAATGTCGTCTTCAAAAGGAAAAGTAATTTCTCTTGTTGATGCACTTGAAGTTTATCAGCCTGAAGTTCTCCGCTACATTTTTGCTCAGAATAAAGTTGATCACGAATTCTCAATCAGCTTTGACCTTGATGTTGTTACTGTTTACGAAGCATATGATAAAACAGAACGTCTTGTTTGGGGACTTGAAGAACCAAAAGAAAAGGATCCTGCAAAAAAGGAATCAATTCTTCTTCGTGAAAAACGCATTTACGAATTGAGTCAGATTGAACCGGGTATGCCAAAGGTTCAGCCTTATCAGCTTCCATTCAGACTTTTGACAACTCTTCTTCAGACTTATGACGGAGATGTTGATGCTGTAATTGCTTCTCTTGGAGACGTAAAACCTGAACAGGAAGAATGTCTTCGCCGCCGTTGTGCATGTGCCTGGTACTGGATTAATGAAAGTGCTCCTGACTGTGCTCCTGATTTCTGCTTTCAAATCCGCAAGGATGGATCAAAGGCTGAAGATATTACAGGTGATATGCTTACTGCTGTTAAACGCGTTCGTGATGAAGTTGTTCCAAAGGTTGGTTCGTATGCTTTGGACAAAGAATGTCAGCAGGCAATGTATGATATTGCAACAGAAATGGGAATTGAATCAAAGGCTCTTTTCACAGCATTGTATCATGCATTGATTGGAAAGGATCAGGGACCACGTCTTGCAAACTTTATGAAGATTATCGGTAAGGAAAAGCTTGCAAAGATTTTGTCTGTATATTAATCAGATTTGAAAGATTACAATAAGGCTGCCTGAAAAAAACGGGCAGCCTTTTTTTTATAAAAAATGCCATGAGAATTTCTTCCCATGGCATTCTGTTGCTTGAGCGAGCTTCACGAGTTTTGTTATACAAAACTCGCTATTATTTAAGCTTGAAGTGCAGTTACAGCTACAGTTGGCCGCACGCTGCCGCGTGCTTCACGAGTTTGCTTCACAAACTCGCCTTATGCCTGCAATGCAGTAACTGCTACTGTAGCGATAATGTCTTCTACAGAACAGCCGCGGCTGAGGTCGTTCAATGGCTTTGCAAATCCCTGACAGATTGGACCGATTGCCATCCATCCGCCCATGCGCTGGCAGATTTTGTAACCGATGTTTCCTGCGTTGATGTTAGGGAAAATGAATGTATTTGCATGACCTGCTACCTTTGAACCTGGAGCCTTAAGTTCTCCAACTTCCGGAGCGATTGCTGCATCAAACTGGAATTCTCCGTCGAGTGCAAGATCAGGTGCTTTTTCTTGAGCAAGCTTTGTTGCTTCCTGTACTTTAGAAACGCTGTTTGTAAACTTGCTGTCGTTTCCAGATCCCTTTGTAGAGAATGAAAGCATAGCAACGCGTGGTTCAATTCCTGCAATCTTTTTTGCTGTGTCTGCAGATGCAATTGCAATGTCAGCCATTTCTTCTGCAGTTGGTTCGATGTTGATTGCGCAGTCTCCAAAAACAGAAACTCCTTCCTTGATGTATGGATTTCCGTTTTCTGGAGCAACCATGATGAAGCATGAAGAAACTGTTTTGATTCCAGGTGCTGTCTTGATTACCTGAAGTCCCGGGCGGAGAGTATTTGCTGTTGAGTGGCATGCACCAGAAACAAAACCGTCTGCATCTCCAGCCTTAAGAATCAATGCACCGTACATTGTGCGGTCTTTAAGAATATAATCTTTAGCAGCAGCAACATCTGCATATTCAGGAGCGTTTGTTTTCTTGTTGATTTTTCCTTCGCGTGCTTTAAACAAAAGTTCAGCATACTTGTCTGCATTTGGGTCTGTTGCAGGATCGATGAGTGTAATTCCGCTCAAATCAACGCCTGGAGCAACCTTTGCACATTCTTCAGCATTTCCCAAAAGAATGATTTTTGCAATTCCTTCTTTAACAATGATTGAAGCAGCTTCTACAACGCGCTTGTCTTCACCTTCGCAGAGAACGACTGTTTTTCCAGCTTTCTTTGCTTTTTCTTTGAGTTCTGTTACAAAGTCCATGATATACCTTCTGTATAAATATGATTAAAAATGTTTGCCCTTATTTTATCACCGTGTAAAAATGAATTCAATTTATAATGAAGATTATTTTTCAACTATAAAAAGATATTCGCTTACATGAATGTCACGAGCTCTTAAATTTCTTGAGCCGCGGAAAGTGTTGTATGTGATTTCTACAGTTTTAACTTTTCCGTATTTTTTTAGCATTGATTTCATATCATCAAATTCAATGAAGCCTTCTGAGTTGTAAGAAATGATTATAAATTTTGCATCAAGATTTTTTACAATCGTTTCCATTGAACAGAGAACTTCTGCACGCTTGTTGAAACTTGATCTGTTCCAGTTTGCGGGAATGCCTGAAACTTTACTCAGCTTAACCGGCGGAATTTCATTGTTTGCAATTATGTTCAGCATGAAATAATTTGAACCGTATGGATGCTGATTGTAAGGCGGATCAAGATATGCAATATCGATTTTTTTTAATTTTGAAGAAAGTTCAACTGTATCTTCCTGATAGATTTCTGTCTTGCTTTTGTAATTGCTGAACACAGGAACCGGAAGCTCAATCTGTCCTAAAATTCTTGTAAGTGCATTTTTCCCGGTGCCGCCAAAACAACCAAGACCAGTGTGTTTGTCCTTGTAAAATCCTTTGAAGATGCCGCTAGTGTTTACGTGTATGGAACATTCAGTTAAAAGGGGAGCAAGAAAAAATTTTTTAAGTTCCTTGTCTTTTATTTTTTCAATTAAAAATCTGTAAGTGTCAATTCTTTCTGCATTTTCGCGTGAATAAAAAACTCGTTCACCGCTTTGAATATTATTAGTTTCTTTTGGAGCGTAATTCTCGCAGATAATTCCAGGAATCTTCGGACCTTCAAAAAATTCTTTTTCAATTTTTGTACGTTCTGCAAAATATTTTTCGCTGTTAAAATCAGATTTGTTTGTAAGATAACAGGAGTTTAAAATTGCAGAATAGCTTTCAAGATCATTTACGATTACAGTAGAAGAGTGCTGCTTGAGCATTCGGGCAACAATCCCGCTGCCAGAAAAAAGATCTGCACATACAAGTTTCTTTTTACCGAGCTTTTCTTTAATTACGGAAATTTCCTTTTCAATATGTCCGATTAAAATGCGCTTGTTTCCAAGATAAGTGATAATCTGTGAAGTCAGAAAGTCCGTGTTTTCGCTCATGCGTGTAAGTCTATCATATTTCTTTACAGAATGGAATAATTTTTACACGTAATAAAATTGGCTCCCAGTCGCGTTGAGCAGTCCAAAACCGATGCTGTACAGCATCTATATACTGTTTGTTGCAAAGTAACTATTTATCATGTCGCTTTCGCGACTGCAACAAACAGAATATTTTCGTCCTTCTCAACACTCCTTCGCGCCAATTTTATCATGTTTATAATAATTCAAAATTAGGGCATTTTTAGAAAAACTAGCGGGAAGAAAAGCAGAACGGCTGTGAAGCGCTTGCAAGGTTCGCAAGGACGCGAAGCGTCCGCCGTCGAATTCCTATTACCTTGCACCGTGCGTAACAGCCGTGTCTTTTCTGGTAGCTAGTTTTTTTATTTTGAAATTTTTGAAAGCGGAATTGCGCAGCTGTATGCAAGCGGAATATCGCTCTTATATTTTAATCCCGGGAAAGCAAGCTTTGAATCAACAGAGAAAACAGGATCCTTGCCAGACTTGTTTAAAAGCTGCACGATGAATCGACCGGCCTTCAGTGTATTGAGCGTTGCAGTTACCGGAACCTTTGCTGATGAAACAGTGATTTTTTCATTCTTGTTCAGCGCAATATCAATCAGATCATCCCCGGATGTTTTTATAGAACATTTATTAAGACTGCACTGCCATGCTGAAAATCCTTCATTTTTAATGTTGAGGTCAAAATTAAATTTTAAATTTAAATCAATTCCGTCAAAGAAATTTTCAGAAAGCTTTTTGCCCGATGCAAGCTGAGCCGCAATCGTAACTGCTTTTGCAACTGGGATTCCTCCGTTAACCAGAGCTTCCTTTAGTTCACTTGTGCTCATCATTTTAATTTTTGGATTTGAAATTGAGAACGACGGCTTAAATACCGGAACTTCAAAGGAAATAGAAAACGGCAGTCTCAAAGATTTTAATTCAAGACCTGTGCTTCTTGAAAGATCAAGGTAAGCATTGCCCGCAATTGTAAATGGAAGAGATTTTTTTGCAGCAGAATATTCACCTGCAAAATTCATGATTGCTGAATATGGAACTTTAAAAGTAAATGCATTCTTTCTTGTATTTACAGCTGCAACTGAAATCCCTTCGTCGGCTGCAAGTTTAACAATAGATTTTTCTGAACATGAAACATCCGCTTCAACTTTATCGATTGAAAATGCAACAGGGTATGGATTTGTGATTGTGTAATCGCATGTAAAAGTTATTCCTTCAAAATCAATGCTTTTAAGAGAAACTGAAGAAACAGAGATTTTTGGTTCACCGATGATTCCGTTCAATGTTGAGCAGGAAATTGCAGAAAGTACAATAATGCTGATAAAAAATAAAACTAAACGATTTAACTTTTTCATAAACCAATTATGGATTTTCAAAAGGCTGTTGTCAACGCATTTGAAACTTAAATGTAAAATCTATATAATTCTTCCCATGATTAAAGCAACTGGTTCACAGATTATTTTAAAGTTACTTGAGATGGAAGGAATCAAGACTGTTGCAGGAATTCCAGGCGGTCAGATTCTTCCTTTGTATGACGAATTGAGCAGAAGTTCAATCAAACACATTCTGGTTCGTCAGGAACAGGCAGCAGGTTTTATTGCTCAGGGAATGACTCGTTCAACAGGTATTCCAGCCGTCTGTTTTGCAACTTCAGGTCCGGGCGCAATGAATCTTCTTACAGCAATTGCAGATGCCCGCTGTGATTCCGTCCCTATTATTGCAATCACCGGTCAGGTTAACACAAGCATGCTTGGAACAGACGCTTTCCAGGAAGCAGATACATTTGGACTTTCTTTCTCAATCACAAAGCACAGTGTAATGGTAAAAAATGCACTTGAGCTTCTTGATGTAATTCCACGTGCCTTTGAAATTGCAAAAAACGGTCGTCCGGGTCCAGTACTTATTGATGTCCCGCGCGATGTTCAGATTCAGTGTGTAGAATTTGAAGACTGGCCAAAGATTAATAATAGCATCGAAAATAATTTTGCAGTAAAAACAAAGTTCATCACATCAGAAGTTGAAACTGAAGACATTGTAACAAAAATGGCAGACCTTCTTCTTTCAAGCAGAAAGCCCGTGCTCTATCTTGGAGGCGGATGTAACTCTGCAAAAGCTTCGGCTTGTATTTCTGATTTTATGGCACAGCTTGATGTTGCAGTTGTTTCCAGCCTTATGGGAATCGGTGCTGTTTCAAGAAAGAATCCTAATAATTTTGGTATGGTCGGAATGCACGGTTCTTATGCCGCAAACAAAGCAATGCATGACAGCGATGTTGTTCTTGCAATGGGTGTTCGTTTTGATGACAGAGCAACTGGCGCAATCGCACATTTTTGTCCTGATGCAAAAATCCTTCATATTGATATTGATGCTGCAGAAATCAACAAGATTCTTCCCAGCACACTTTCGATTGTTGGTGCGGTAGAAAATACACTTCCGCTTTTAACTTCAAAAATTGCTGAAGGTAAAAAAGATGCTCTTAAAAAAGAAAGACAGAAGTGGCTTAGTGAACTTTCTGACGTTTACAAAAAAACTGAAAGTTTTGAAACAGGACGCGGAAAATCAGACTGCATAAATCCAAGAAAATTTATTGCAGAGATTCCGTCTTGTGCAGAAAAAGCCGGAGTTGCTTCAAAGGATCTTATTGTTACAACAGACGTTGGTCAGCATCAGATGTGGGCCGCTCAGTATTATCCTGTTGAATATGCACGCCAGTTTCTTACAAGCGGCTCTCTTGGAACAATGGGCTTTGGTCTCCCTGCAGCAGTTGGAGCAGCAATTTCAAATCCTTCAAAGAGGGTAGTGTGCATTTCCGGTGACGGAAGCATTTTGATGAATGTTCAGGAATTTGCAACACTCGCAGAAAATAAACTTGATGTAACTGTAATCGTTTTTGAAAATAAAGTTCTTGGAATGGTTCACCAGCAGCAGGAATATCTTTTCAATAAAAATTTCAGTGCAAGTGAATTTATTCAAAATCCTGATCTGCTGAAAATTGCAGAAGGATTTGGAATTGAAGCAATTGATGCAAACAGCGATTCTGAATGGTATAAAAAAGCTTTTTCAAAGGGACCAAAGTTTGTTCTTGTCCGCATAGAAAAAGATGAAAATGTACTTCCGTTCGTAAAAGCAGGTACCGCAAATATCGACGCAATTCGAAATTAACCTTAACTTCGAGTTTTTTTTATAATAAAAATTGGCTCCCAGTCGCCTTGAGTTGCCCGAAACCGCGCTATTTAGCGCTACATGCTGTTTGTTGTAAAGTAACTATTTATTCTGTCGCTTCGCGACAGCAACAAACAGAATGTTTTCGTTCACCTCAATGCTCCTTCGCGCCAATTTTATTAAATCTATAAAAAATTTAAAAAAGGTTAATTCGAGTTGTTCAAAATGACTAAGAATTAGTTTTATTTTATCTTTGAATACAGATCTGACATTTCTTCACGCCAGACTTCTTTTTTTTCTTTTGATTCAAAATCGATAATTTTTTTGATATTGAAGTGCTTTGTATCATGAATGTTGTCAAAGTGCACTATACCGAATCTTCCCTGACCGATGTAAATTATTTTATCATTCTGTTCAAGTGTTTCTGACTTTTTAAGCTTTTCAATCGCGCAGTCAAAATGAACCGTAGAACCTGTTGCTGCATCTGTAACTGCTGTAGAAAGCTCGTTGATTGACTGGCCGCACAATGGACATGTAATCTGTGTGGAACTTTTAAATTCTTTTATGGCAAGCTCATCCTGCTGGATTGTCTGTGCCGAAACAGTTTTTATAGTTGCATGAAAAACAGGCTTTGGCTCTTCCTGCTTTTCGCGTCTGTTATTTGAATTATTTTTCCAGTTATTGTTATGTTTTTTTGAATATCTGTCTCTTCGCATGAAACAAAGTATACGGCAATTATAGTTTTTTTTCTATACGGTAATCAACAATGTGACAGCTCATAATCATTGCAATTCTGTCTACTGCGGAATTTATATATTCCTGATCCTGGATTTTTTTCTGCAATTCCCTGATTCTTGGGGGTAGTATTGAATCTTTCTGCGCTACATTTTTTACAGGCTGCATATTCTAATGGTTACTCCGAAAAAGCATTTTCAATATGATGAACCGGATCCAGAACCGGAACGTCTATTGCAAGCACGTCATATCTGATGTACCTGTTACTATATTGTCGATGTTTTTCAAGGTAACATTTAGAGGTTTTGATGATTTTCTTTTGTTTTTTTGAATTTAATTCATGTGCAAGAGTTTCAAGCGTTCCACCGGGAAGTGATTTTACTTCTGCAAAGACAAGATAATCGCCTTTTTCTGCAATTATGTCGATTTCGCCTTCCCTGTTACGAAAATTCCGCTCAAGGACAGTATAACCGTTTTTTTCAAGGAAAACACAGGCTTTGTCTTCGCCAAGATTCCCTTTTTCTCTTGTGCTGATTTTTTGAGTATTCTGATTAAATTTCTTCAAGTTCTTCCAGTGCTTCTGCGTCTTCGAATTCTTCTACTTCTTCAAGATCTTCAACTTCATTGTCTAAAGCCAGAATCTGATCTTCTGAAAGCGGATTGCCGGAAGTCAGCAGATACGGAATATTCCATCTTTTTAGCGCAGCAACATGATATGGTTTGGCTCTTTTATTAGCGCCAAGGAACATGTTCTTTCCGTCATGGAAAAAAACAGGCTCGTTGAACATGATGCCAACTTTTATTACATTGGAGTCAATTTTGTTCTTCATCATCTTTCTCTCTCTGATTCTCCGATGACAGCAAAAATAGAGGCTACTGCTTTCCAGGTGCTTTCAGGAATACATGTACCGATTTCATGCAGACTTAGTACATTTGCAAGTATGTCATTTTCTACAACCGGAATATCGTTTTCCTTTGCAATTTCAATCATCCTTTCTGCAATTGCACCGCTGCTCTTTGAGGTTATGAAGGGAGCATCTGCGTTTTCAGGATATTTTAGCGAAATAGCGGCCTTTATGTTTCTCATGCTAGTCAAAAGCCAGGGCGGAATAGATCACTGCCACAGAATTGTCGTTCATGCCGGAACAAAACATTTCTCCAAGCCGTTTTTCTTCATCTGAAATCTGGGAAGTCAAAAGCGGCGGTAATGTACAGAACCGAATTTCCGAAACCTTGCTACCTTTAAAATATAGCATAAAAGAATACTTTTTACACATATTTGAGCATTTTATTTTGATTTTTTCCGTCGATTTGAGGATAGTATTTATTAAAACTCTAATTTCTCCATTCCATTTTGTGTTATTGTTGTTCCATTCAAAGGGCAGTGTGATCCAGTGGAGTTCATTTTCTTTGTTTTTAACATGATTGCTAAGAGTAAGTATTCCGTCTTTTCTTTCTTTTTTATCATCTTCAAAAAGAGGGCAGACTGTTGATTTTTCAGCGTCCTTTTTTTTACCTTTTTCTTCGTGAGCTTCAGCTTCTGTTGAATTTTCGCACTGCATCATAAAACTAAGAATGTTTTCTCTTGTCGGTTCAATTCCTTTTTCTTCGAGCATTGAAGCAATTTCAGCAGCTTCTTCTTCTTTCCCAGGAAACATGGATGCGGCTCTTGAGTTTCTGCTGATTTTTTCCTTGTTTATTTTTACGCCACTCTGCATTAAAAATTCAATTAACTTAAGATTTACGCCTTCTGCAGCAAAACCGTTTTTCTCTAAAAAAGAAATTGCAGAGCCTTCTTTTGTAGGGAGTTGTGCGCTTTCTTCTGCTTCCTGCTGCATCGGGTCAAGAAGAAGCTTCCCGTCTTTTATATTCAGCGTAGTGCGGAAGGTCTGGCCACAGAAAAGAGGCTTCTGGCTGTGTACATTCATTCTGTTTCCGCCGACGCTTGCAAGATATCTGCCTTCACCAAGGTCTTTTAAAATGCGGACTAAGGCCGTTGTGTTGTCTTTTAGAACTTTTTCGCCATGAGCTTGATTTGAAATGTTCTGTGTTATTATCCGTAAGAATTCCACGACTTCAGTTTAAAACAAAAAAAGCACCACTGCAACTGCAAGTGATGCCTTTTACTGAAACTCCCTTGCGGGGAGCTTCAAATATCTTAGTGAGCAGCCTTTGCTTCTGCGCGGATTGCTGCTTCTTCAGAATCTGATGCCTTTGCTGCTGCGCGTGATGCTGCAACTTCTTCGTTTGCCTTTGCACCAACAAGAGCCTTAATCTTAGCTGCCTTACCGATCTTGTCGCGTACGTAGTAGATCTTTGCACGGCGAACTTTACCTGGGCGTACGAGTTCTACTTTTACAACACGTGGGCTTTCAAGTGGGAATACACGTTCAACACCAACACCGTAGCTGATCTTGCGAACTGTGAAAGTCTTGCGAACTCCAGAGTTCTTGAAACAGATTACGAGACCTTCGAAAATCTGAATACGCTTTGTTTTACCTTCGATGATTTCGAAGTGAACTTTTACTGTATCACCAACTTTGAAAACTGGTGCATTAGCTTTTTTCTGCTTTTCTTCAATAGTCTTAATAAGATCCATCTTTAGCTCCTATTTCTTTTTCTTACGGCTGTTTTTTAAGGTAACAAATTCCGTAAGTTCTTCGATCATTTTTTCTGCTTCTCCAGTAAGAGTACCTGTGATTCTGCCTTTTTGAATCAGATCTGGTCTGTTTCTTAAAGTTTTCTCAAGGCTCTTTCTAAGTCGCCACTTCCGGATTTCTTCGTGGTTGCCGCTGCTTAAAACTGCAGGAACTTCCATGCCTTTGTATACATTCGGCCTTGTATACTGGGGATATTCCAGAAGGTTGCCGCAAAAACTTTCTTCTTCAAGAGATTCATGAGTAATAACACCATCTACAAGTCTGTAAACGCTGTCTACAATTACAGTGGCTGCGACTTCTCCGCTGGACATTACATAATCTCCGATGGAAATCTCTTCATCCACGTATGAATCAATAATCCGCTGATCAATACCTTCGTACCTTCCGCAGATCAGAACAAGCTCTTCTTTTGTGGCTAATTCTTCTGCTTTTTTCTGAGTGAAAGGCTTTCCGCTGGGAGTAACATAAACTACATGTTTACTCTTTCTGTATGCCTCAACACTGTCTAAAGCTTTTCCTAAAGGCTCAGGCAACAATAATTGTCCTGCTCCTCCGCCGTATGGAGCGTCATCACATGTGTGGTGCTTATCTAGGGCAAAATCCCTGATATCAACCAAATCGTAGGCAATAATTCCTTTTTGAACCGCTTTAGCCATGATCGAACTTTCAAAAAAAGCTTGCGGTATCTGAGGGAATAAGGTCAGCACAGTAAATTTCATAGAATTACTCCAGAATCCAGAGGTGCATGAGTTGAATCTGCTTCTGCTGTATATCTACCTCACCAATAAATTCCTTATTGAACGGTACAAATACCTGCTTCTGCTGATTATTACAACACTCGGACAGCTTTATCTCAACGAGATAACCAGATCCGCCTTCCAATACGTTTGTGACTGTTCCAACAATACAACTTTTTTCTTTATGCCATAATGAGCAACCCTTTAGGTCCTCAAAATACCACTCATCCTTCTGCAACTTATGAGCTTTTTCGCGAGGAACGATTATCTGCCACTTGTTGAGTTTTGCAGCCTCTTCAGGTGTATCAATTCCTGCTAATTTCATGTACAGAGTGATTCCTGCGTCCTTTGTATATTCAACAGAATAAACTTTAGAAACAGTTCCATCTGACAAAGTTACTTCATCCATGTCTGCGAAATGTTCGTAAACACCCGAAGTACTTTCAACTTTGAATTCGCCCGTGATTCCATGAGTTCCACGAACAATTCCCACTACAAATTGCTCTACCATCGCTTGCGATGCCATCAGTCTAAGATTTCCAGGCTGAAACGCTGTCCATCTTTGTTGGTTGTAGCGCTTAATACAGTACGCAGAGCCTTTGCAATACGGCCGTATTTGCCAATTACCTTACCAATATCACTCTGAGCTACACGAAGCTGAAGTACAGGTCCGCGTTCTCCCTGAGTTTCTGTTACAGAGACTGAAGCTGGATCATCGACCAGTGATTTTGCAATGTATTCAATCAGGTCTTTTTCCATTCTTATCTCCGTAAATTACTTGGAAATAGGTGTTCCTTTTGCAGACAAACCGTTTGCATGAAGAATCTTTTTTACGATAGCAGTTGGCTGTGCACCTGTGCTGATCCAGTACTTTGCTCTTTCAGCATCGATTGTTGACTGGTTTCCTTCTGCTGCGATTGGGTGATACTGACCGATTTCTTCGATTGTTGTACCGTCACGAGGCTTGCGTGAATCCTGTACTACGATACGATAATCAGGACGAGCTTTTGTACCCATTTTCTTGAGTCTGATTTTGACCACTTTGGTCCTCCGTATAAAAATTTTAAAACTAAACACCATAGGCAGAATAGTTTGGAAAAGTATTCTAATGAAAAACCCCCGCAGAGTCAATTGAATTCATCGTGTTTTATACATATAAAATGCATAACCATTCTGCATTTTATATGTAAATTTATGTATTTAATTTGGAATAAAAATTGACGCGAAGGAGTATTGAGTTGGGCAAAAAAATGATTGGAATATAGAAGATGCACAGAAACCAATGGAAGCGGAGTTTCAGACCGAAAAAAATTCTGCAAGCCCGAAGGGCTGAAGCCATTTTTCGATCTGGGTTTCCGCTGGGAGTTGTTTCCTGTGTCTTTTCTGGTAGCCGGTACTTTTTTTGGAACAATCAATACGACTGGAAGTCAATTTTATTATTCTTCTATAATATAAACATAAATTTTATTGCTAATTGTTATTTCAAAATCATGAGTTATATTTTTTAGTAGATGAGTTTAGATCAGAACGCAATAAACAACATAGCAATCTCTTTATCAAGGCATTTCGAAAGTGTGTATTACGTTGACGTAAAGTCGTGGAGCTTTACGGAAGTAGTGAATTCATCGATGCTGTTGAATCTTAATCTTCCGAAAGAGGGTGAAGATTTCCTTGCACTTGCCAGAAATAATGCACACCTTTTTGTTCATCCTGATGATTTGCAGGATGTTCTTAATTATCATGATAAAAACTTCCTTCTGAAAAATCTGCAGAAAGAGGCTTATTGTTTTACAATCTGCCGCGTTATCATCAATGAAAAGATTATTCATATTCGCCACGTTTGCATGATGTGCGATGATAAAAAACACATCATCTGCTGCATGGAGAATATAGAAAAAGAATATCAGGAAAAACTTACACAGGAAAGAAATCTTAAATCTGCTGAACTTCTGGCGCGTCGTGATGAACTTACCGGCATTAAAAATAAAAACGCTTTTGAAGAATTTTCTGAATCAATCAATGAATGCTTAAAAACAGAAAAAGAAAAATATAAGTTTGCAATCGTTATGTGCGACTTGAATAATCTTAAAGTAATTAACGATACAAGAGGCCACAGCTTTGGAGATGAAATGCTTCAGCGTGCAAGCCTGATGATCCGCGATGTATTTAATCACTGCTCTGTGTATAGAATTGGTGGTGATGAGTTTGCGGTAGTTTTAGCCGGAGCAGATTATGAAAAACGTCATCAGCTTATAAAGCAGCTTCGAGATGAATCTGCTGAAAACGGAAAACTGCGTTCAGGTCCTGAAGTTGCATGTGGACTTTCAGAATTTGATCCACAGAATGACACAAGCTTTACAGAAGTATTTAAGCGTGCAGACCGTGACATGTACGAAAACAAAAACAAAATCAAATCGCGAAAGCTTGTTGAAGAGTTCAGAAAAATGGATGAATTAAATGAGCCGATTCCTGCTGAAAAAAAACGACGGCTGGACTGTCTCTTTGATGCTTTGTATACAGTTTCCGGCAAGGGATACGTTTTTTTAAATAACATGAAGTATGATTATTCAAGATGGTCACTTCCGCTTATAGATGATTTTGGAATGGAGTCTGAATACATGTATCATGCAGATCAGGTCTGGAAAAATTACATTCACCCTGATGATTTACAGGTTTATGAGGATGCTGTTGATGCTGTTTTGTGTGGAAATGCAGAATTAAGATTAATCACATACAGAGCCAGAAAGACTGATGGAAGTTATGCTGTTCTTTCTACACGCGGATTTGTATTAGCTGATGCTGAAGGTAAGCCGGAATATTTTGGCGGAATCATCGTTGAAAATTAAATTGTATAAGTTTTGAGTTTAGTAAAATAAATAAAATCAAAATAAAGATTGAATCTTAAAATAAATTGAAGTCTTTTCTATAGTACATTTTTGCAGTCTGCGTACTGTCCAGTTCAGAATGAATCGTGAAAATGTGTGACACAAAAGATGCAGTTATCTGCAAAAAACACACCGAGTTTTAAAAAAATCTCGGCATGTTTTTACCAAATTCTCGGCGAGAATTTTTACTTTTCTCTGTTAGTTTAAGACATTTTTAGTTTGCAGCGACAGGCTGGGAAACTATTTCTTTTACCTGTTCTTCGCTCATGCCCAAGGATTTTGCAATAATTTCTATTGAGACACCGTTTGTGTAAAAGTTACGCGCATCTTCCACAGCTTTCTGCTGAGCACCCTGTTCGAGGCCGTTTTCATAGGCATATCGTTCTAATGTTTCAACTGTCATATACTGTAACCTCCACTGAGTGTTGCGTTTGGCATCGGCTACGTATTTGCTCAAATCTGAAGTGTA
>JAILEY010000013.1 GCA_024687165.1 Treponema sp. | reverse complement strand
AAAAATACGATTCAATCCGTCTGGACTGTTTTACGAAAAATCCATATTCAAGGCGATTGTATGACAAGTGCGGCTACACTGTCACAGGCTATGCGGACTGGCGAAAAGGACGTTTTGAGCTCAGGGAAAAGAAATTGTAAGTCCTGCAATCAAAAGTAACCTTAAAATATACAGTAATGGAGGTTTCTAATGAATCATAAAGGGACTGTAAGAATAGAAACAGACAGACTAATTCTCAAACGGCACAGAACAGAAGATGCTGAAGCTATGTTCAAAAACTGGGCGACAGACGAAAAGGTGACTAAATTTTTAAGCTGGCAGCCTTACAAATGCGTGGAAGATGTAAAAACGAAGCTTAGCGAATGGGTTTCATCATATTCAAAAGCTGATTTTTACTTCTGGGCTATCGAATTGAAAGAAAGCGGAGAACTAGTTGGCGATATCTCGGTTGTAAATCTTGATGAAAGCACGGAATGTGTAGAGCTTGGTTACGGCATCGGAAGCAGATGGTGGGGACAGGGAATCACTGCGGAAGCTGGTCGTACTCTGATAAAATTCTTTTTTGAGGAAGTTGGCGTAAAGCGGGTCTTTGCAAAACATGCTGCTGAAAATCCAAATTCAGGAAAGGTCATGCAGAAAATGGGAATGAAATACGAAGGAACCCTGCGGCAGTCAGGAAAATGTAACTATGGAATTGTTGATGAAGTCTACTATTCTATTTTGAAGGATGAATACAAGAAATAAGATGAAAATCTACGAAATCAAAGAAAATAAAAAGCAGTTTCTTTCTCTTCTCCTTCTTGCTGATGAACAGGAAGACATGGTTGACCGCTATCTTGAGCGCGGGCGGATGTTTGTGCTTGATGATGGCGGAGTCAAAGCTGAATGCGTAATTACAGATGAAGGGAGCGGCATTCTTGAAATCAAAAATATCGCCACCATGCCTGAAAGTCAGGGCAAGGGCTACGGCAAAAAACTGATTGATTTTGTTGCACAAGAATTTCAAAAAGATTTTACTACCCTTCAGGTTGGAACAGGAGACAGCCCGCTTACAATTCCCTTTTACGAAAAATGTGGCTTTAAGCGCCATCACGTGGAAAAAGAATTCTTTACAAAAAACTACGACCATCCCATTTTTGAGGCGGGCGTTCAGCTTGTGGACATGATTTACCTTCGCCGAGATTTTTAATAACAATCTTACAATTTTTAAAAAAGATTGTTATTAAATTATGTAAATTTAACAGTTTTTTTATATTTTTCTTTTAAGTATATTTAAAAGAAAGAATTGAGAGGCAAATATGGAATTCATCAACGCAGGCGAAATCAAAGAATTGTCAAATCCGGGCGTAGTCTCACGACAGCTTTTGAACCCGGAAAACTCAACCAGCAAGCGCGTGACCATTACGGAAGTTCACCTTGTTCCTGGAGCAGTACAACCCCGCCACACCCATGACGCTTCCGAGCAAATCTGGTACGCCACCAAAGGCTCTGGCAAACTTCTTCTTGCTGACGGCAAGGAAAAAGAATTCAAGGCAGGAGACGTTGCCCGCTTTGCAGACAAGGACGTTCATGGTCTTTTAAACGACGGCGACGGAGAATTTATTTACGTTTCTGTTACTGCTCCTCCAATCAATTTTGGATACGCATACAAGGAGAAAAAATGAACATAACATTTGGACATGCTGAAAAATCCGATATACCGCAACTTATTCGCTTGCGGCTCGCCTACATGGAAGACGATTTTGGCTCAGTTTCGGAGCGCGAAAAATCTTGCATGGAAAAGCAGCTTCCCGATTATTTTGAGAGAAAACTCGGAAAAGAACTTTTTGCCTTTGTCGCTCGCGACGGCGATAAAATTGTTTCGGTCGCCTTACTTCTGACAATCGAAATGCCAGCAAATCCAAATGTCTTGAGCGGATTTTACGGCGAGGTTCTGAATGTTTTTACTCAAAGCGAATACCGGGGCAAAGGCTTGGCTTCAACCTTGATGAAAAATTTAATCGCGTTTGCCAAAGAAAAAGGCCTTAGCCGAATTGACCTTAGCGCGACCGACGCAGGCTTTGGCATTTACGAAAAATTAGGCTTTAAAGAAAAGGAAAACCGCTACCGCGACATGCGGTTGAAGTTTTAGGAGAGGATACAAAATGAATGTCGGAATTATCGGCTACGGCAGCATGGGAAAGATGCTCGCGCAAAAATTTTTGGAATCAGGCCGGACAGATAAAAATTCTTTGTTCGTTTCCAACAGAACAAAAGAGCGCTTGAACGAAATCGCAAGCCTTGCGACTGTTTGCGACGCAAATTCCGAGGCTGCAAAAAACGTCGACATTCTTTTTGTATGCGTCCGCCCTTGCGACTTAAAGGAAGTTGTGGCGGAAATCAACGGCTCGCTAAAAAAAGACGCGCTTCTTGTTTCGCTGAACGGAAGCGTAACTTTTGAAATGCTTGAAAAAATCGCGCCGCGCAAAATAGCGAAAGTGATTCCCAGCGTCACGGCGGAGATAAACCGCTCGCAAACTCTTGTTTGCTGGAACAGCTTGGTTGAATCTTCCGACAAAGAAAATTTGACTCGTTTGCTTGAATGCATGGGCGAAGTCGTGGAGCTTCCCGAAAATGAAATGGGAATGGGTTCGGAACTGGTCAGCTGCATGCCGGGCTTTATAGCATCAATGTTCGACGTTGTTTGCAAGTCAGCAAAGAAGCACACGTCTTTGCTGGATGAACAGATTATAAAAATGGTTTTGAACACGGTAAGCGCAACAGGAGATTT
>JAILEY010000008.1 GCA_024687165.1 Treponema sp. | reverse complement strand
TAACATTCTCAATTTTGCCTTTTAAAATTTCGTAGCGCGTATCAAAAGGTTTAATTGCAAGACTTACTTCAATCTTATATTTTTTCTCTGAATCTGCAGCGGGAATACCGATTTTATATTTTACACTTTCGTCGTCAGTTACAGTTTCACCTGTATAAACTTCAGTATTGTCATCAGCGTTAACGGCTTTTATTTCAAAATCAAGATTCACAGTCGGAATTGAAGGAAATGCAGTTCTAAAATTTTCTTTATCTGTCTGTGCTGGAATTTTAAGTGTCTGGGCAATTTTTCCCGGGAGTGCGCTGTAAATCAATTTTCCGGAAACTTCTACAACGTTTGATTTTGAATCGTTCTTTTCAACTTTACTTGAATCAACAAAATTGCTGCAGGAATAAAAAATCGTGCTAAAAATCAGAGCGGCAAAAAGCTTAAATCCGAGCTGCCTCCCCCCCCTAGAAGAATGTATAGCAAATTTTGACATAAACTTCATACTTTATAAACTCCACAAAACAAGTTTATTATATAGAAGAAAAAATGTCAGCAGAGATTTTCAACTAAACCGATGCTTCAATTTTTTTTATTCCTTCAAGGACTGCCTGTTTTTTCTGCGGTGTGTAAAATCTGATTTTTGGTTCTATTTCTAAAAGCAACGGAACAAGATGTTTCAATTTTTCTATATCAATTGAATCTGTTTTGTAAGTTGCAAGAATCCCTGAAGTTTTTTCTGTGTAAGTGATTTCTGCTTCTGGACAGATTTTTTTTACAACAGCAATAACGGCACTGCGAATATCTTCATCCCGCAATACATGATCGCGGAATCTGAGACGGCCTGGAAAATATCGGTATTCCATCAGTTTTTCTCCGGCAAAAGAGGCTGCATTGCTTTTACACTAAAAGCAATTGTCGATGCATTGTGAAGTATTGCGGCAAAAGAAGGAGAGATAAATCCGAAGAGACCAAGGAACATCAGTCCTGTATTTACTGCAACAATATTTTTATTGCTTGTATCAATTCTGTTCATAAGAAGCGAACCAAGCACTCGGGTTTTGTACAATCCCAAAAGTCCATCTTGAGCAGAAAGAATTATATCTGCAGTTTCTCCCGTGATGTCTGCACAATCACCCATTGCAATTCCTGTATCTGCTGCGGCAAGTGCAGGTGCATCGTTAATTCCGTCTCCAATCATAATTACTTTATGACCAAGTTTTTTCTGCTCTTCAATATATTTAACTTTATCTTCCGGCAGTGCACGTGAAATGTAATGATCAACCTTTGTAAGCTTTGCAGCATTTTTAGCAGCACCTTCATCATCACCGGTAATCATCACGCAATTTTTAATTCCAGAATCGTGAAGTGCCTTTATGACTTTTGCAGCATTTTTTCTTACAGGATCATTTATTGAAAAAATACCGATCAGATTTTTTTCTTCCGCAAGATACAAAAGTGACATTCCGTTTTCCAATGCATCTTTTTGAATCTGTTCAAGATCTGAAGGCTGATTGCATTTTTCATCTTCAAAAATAAAATGACGGCTTCCGATTAAAACTTTTTTTCCGTGCAAAGTTGACGCAATTCCGTGAGCAACAACATAATCAACTTTTGCATGTTCTTCAGGATGAAGTATGTTTCGTTCAGTTGCAGCTTTTACAATTGCAGCAGCAATAGGGTGTGCAAAATGTTCTTCAAGACAGGCCGCAACTGCTAAAACTTCGTCTTCACTTTTGCCGCCATAAGTATGAATTGATGCAAGCTGAGGGCTTGCGTATGTGAGCGTTCCTGTTTTATCAAAAACTACTGTATCTGCAAGAGAAGCGTTCTCAAGGAACTTTCCGCCCTTTACGATTATTCCGTTTCCCGCAGCTTCCTTCATTGCACTTAAAACTGCGATCGGTGCAGCAAGCTTCATGGCGCATGAATAATCTACCATGAGAGTTGCCATTACTTTTGTAAGATTTCCTGTAATAAAGAACGTTGCGAGTGAAAGAAGGAAATTATATTTTACAAGATGATTTGCAAGATTTTCTGAGCGCACCTGAGAAGAAACTTTAAGCGACTGTGAGTTATCAATCATCTGAAGGATATTCTGAACTTTTGTCTGACTTCCCGTTTCGCGAACTTCAACAAAAATTTCTCCTTCCTGAACAATTGTTCCTGCAAATACAGAGCTTCCTTCCCGCTTTTCAACGGCAAGAGGTTCACCGGTAATTGTAGCCTGATTTACAAGAGCTTCTCCGCTAAGCACAGATCCATCCACAGGAATTATGCTTCCGGTACGTACTGCAACTACATCGCCTTTTTTTATCATGCTGAGCGGAACAGTTTTTTCTGTCTGCTCTCCGTCTTTATTTTTTCCTACAAGCTGAACCTGATCGTTCTGTGAAATCAAACGGTCTGCAAGATCATTATAAGATTTTTTCTTTGTGAACTCTTCGATTGTGTCCCCGATGTTAAGCAGGAAATTTATGCTGGATGCAGTTCTTGTGTCGCCTGTAAAAAGTGCCATAGAAATTGCGGCGGCATCCAGAACTTCAGAATGAAAAACATTTCCTTTTACAAGATGTTCAACGCCGTTTAAAATGCGCGGTGCAAGCGACCATGTACGCAGAAGCAATTTAACAGGCAGCGGCAAAATCATTTTGAAATAATGTGATGCTGTCATCAGTGCAAGATCAAAAAGCAGACTCTCCTGCTCTCTTGGTTCATCCACAGACTCAAGCATTTCGTGATTATTCAGATACTTTTCTGAAAGAGCCATAAAATAGGCGCGAATGTGTTTTTCTGAAAGTTTTTTTATATCGTAATAAATGAGGAATGAGCCGGTTGTGTAATTCACAGAAACTTCGGTCATTCCATCTTGTACAGAAAGCAGACTGTAAGCAAGGGCAGCCTGCCGTCTGGAAATATTTTTCTTATCGTAGCAGATTCTGATCCGCCCCGGCAGAGAATGCTTTACTGTAAAATTCATTTATCTTCACCTATGCGTTTTTTTCAGCTTTTACGTCTTCTGCATCTTCTTTGATTGTTTCAAAGTATTCTTTTGCATCATCCTTAAGCTGAAGTCCGCCAGCTACAATTTTTGCAGTTGCTTTTTTGAATGTGTCAGTCTTGATAAAAGCTGCTGCAGCAAAACCTGCGGCAAGTCCCCACAAAAATTTTTTAGTTCCTTCTGTCATATAATCCTCCATAAGTTAGTAAATACTAACTTTTATTTGCATTATATAACTCTTTAATAACAGAAACAAGTAATTTTGTTAGAAATATGCAACAAATGTTAGGGGGATATAATCTTAGTTAGATAAAGATAATCTTATCTTTGTAATATTAAATTCCTATAATAATTTTCTAAAATCACTAATGCAGTCTAGAACAAAACTTTTTTGCTAAGCGCAATACAAAAAGTTGCTGAATGCATGCCGATTGTTAAATCCTTCAAAGACATTTTACTCTCATCTTTTTCTTTCATTTAGAACTCCTGCAAGCTCATGAAAAAAATATTATCAGCACCAAAACATTTTTTACTCACCAAACTTTTTAATCAGCTCTTCGTGATTTTTGCAGCCTGTTTTTGAATAGATTCGTGAAAGGTAATTTTCAACGGAGCGTTCAACAATATTCATTTCTTTTGCAATCTGCGCACGGCTCTTACGTTCAATCAGTCTTTTGAACACAACCTGCTCCTGCTTTGTAAGTCCATCAAAAATAGTTTTGTATGTAAAAAGCGGTGCAACAAGTGTCTGCTGAACATAAGTTTCTCCATTAAGAACTGTCTGAATTGCAGAGAATAATTCTGATTCCGGAGCAGACTTTAACACAAAGCCTTTTGCTCCACCTTCAATTGCAAGCGAAACAATTCCAGGCTTAGCAAACATCGAATAAACAATCACATTTATTGAAGGAAGTTTTTCTTTAACTTCACGCAAAATATCAAGACCGCTTTCTTCACCAAGAAATAAATCAAGAATCATAATATCAGGCAGCTTTGATTCTTTTGAAAGCTGATTAAGTTTTTCAAGACATTCTGATTTTGAAAAAGCATAACCGATGCAATCATAATGTTCCCGCTCACAAATCAATTCACGGATTCCCCTGTTTGTGAGAGTATGATCTTCTACGACAAAAAAAGTTACTTCATTTCCCATAAATTAATTCATCCTTTTAAAAATACTGATTTGAGTTCCTTCACCTTTATTTGAACTGATTGAAAAATCCGCACCAATAAGCTGACAGCGCTTCTTCATTCCAACAAGACCAAAATGTTTTGCACCGCCGATTCTGCTGAAAGTAGAATTTCCATAAAGTTCAGCATCACAGTCAAAGCCGCAGCCGTCATCGCTTATAAAAATATACAGTCCCTTCTCTTCATTTTCACTTGCATTGCGAATCAGAATTACAACTTCTTCAGCACCTGCATGCTTAATGATATTTGTAAAAGATTCCTGAGCTATGCGGTAAAGATTTAAGATATCATTTTCATATAAAAAAGAAGTGTCAGTTTCATCAGGCATTGAAAGGCGAAATTTAACATTACAGGTCTGAGACATTGAAGCACACAAATTTACAAGATTTGCTTTTAAATCTTTTTTTGTAATGTCAGCAGGCGAAAGATTATAGCTGATGAGGCGAACCTGTGACAGAGATTTTTCAAGAATCCGTACAGCCTCACTAAGATTTGAAACTGCATCTTTTTTTTCAAGAAGATTTCTGCAGTAACGTAAATCCTGGGCAACAGTATCATGAAGCTCACGTGCAATTCTGGAGCGTTCTTCTTCCTGCCCATGAATTGTGTACAAAAGATACTCGTTTGAATCGCTCAGACTTTTCTTAGATTTTAAAAATCTGATTAAAAGCGTCACGCTGACAAAAATCATCACAAAAAAGAGAATGTCAAAAACAATAAAAAACGTAATGTAATTTTCTACAACGCGCTCAAGCTCTTCAATGGTCTGAGTATGATTCATAATCCTCTTCTCTCAATAAATCGTTCACAAAGACGATAGACTCCATAACCTGCAAAAGTTGCAATCAATCTGTCTGCAAATGAAATCGGGATCTGTGCCAGAATGCATGCAACAGGAAGACTGAACCTGTGATGCACGAACGACTCCGTAAAACTTTTAATCGGATTCATCATGTCAGGTACGTCATAATAAATGTAATGAAAGTAATCAATGATTCCGCTTGAAATAATTGAACAGAAAGATGACACAAGCGTAATCAGAACAAGATACAAAATTGTAATCGCTGGAGAAATTCTAAACTCATCTTTTCTGCGTGCAATGAGCCAGGTAGAAAACACAATCAAAATTCCGCAGATTGAATAGAAGAAAATAAACGGATCTGAAACATCTTTATTGCAAACCCAGATGAACGAATTAATTAGATTGTAACCGATTGAAACACAAAGGGCCGGAAGAAGCCCGCAGTAAAACACAACCGCAACAGTAAAAATCGTGTCAAAGAATAATGGAATTTTCAGTCCGTGATAAAAAAATTCAGGGAAAATAAAATTCATGATTTCCGCAATAATACAAATAACAACAGTTCTAAGAGTCTTTGGCATGGTGAGAAGTATATCACAGAAATGCATTTTGTTAGTAAATTTAATTTGAAATAACGGCTATCACGGAAAGTCCGCCGCTGCAGAAATCAGAAAAATTAAATACAGGTTTTGCAGCAACGGAATCAAAAGTTTTTATTATTTGAAAATGTTAAAGTACTCGTCTCTGTCAGCTTGTGTCGGTTCAGGGCAATTGCAGCCTTTAAGTTTTTTCTGAATCTCAATAGAACCGTTGATTTTTTCACCGCTGAATATTTCGCTCATATCACACTTCCAGCCTGGAAGATACAAATTGTTCCTACTTTCTCCTATGGTAAAATATACAGCCCCTTCGGGAATGTTAATTTCAGAAAGCCTGTTGCAGTCATAAAAAGCTTCAGGTCCAAGAAATTTCAGGCTCTTCGGCAATGTTACAGAAGTAAGTCCTGTGCCGTAAAATGCACTTTTTCCTATTGCTATAAGACCTTCCGGTAAATCTATGGAAGTCAGATTATAGCATTCTTTTAAACCTTCAAGGTATTTAAGTGTTGAAGGAAGTACTACAGTTGTAAGGGAATCTATAAAGCTCAGTCCAGAAACATATTCTACTCCTTCCGGAATTACTATTGCTTTTACTATTCCGTAATTTGAACCGCTGAGTAATCCGCCCAGATATTCAATTTTTTTTACCGGTAAGCCCTGTATTGTTGCAGGTATTACAAGAGTCTTCTTTACTTGTCCCTTGAAGCCTGTAATGCTTACACTTGTTAAATCTTCGGAAAATTCATATTCAAAGTCAGATTCAGCGGCAGGTTTTACAGCCATGAGTTTTTCAATCCTGCTTGCTCCTCCCTTAGAATTGTCTTTGCTGCAACCCGCAAAAGAAAGTACTGCCATTCCCGCAAAAATTACACCAGCAATTCCTGCTTTCATTTTTGTTGTTTTCATAGTAAAAACTCCTTTTATTGTTTTGCTGTTTACGGAAAATCCGTTTTAGTTGACGTCAGTATAACGTATGTTCACAAAACGCTTTTTCTTAAAGAGAGTATAATTAAAGATATAAAAAGGATAGAGTTTTTTCACACAAAAAGCGATGAAATAAAACAAGAAAAATAATGAATTTTTCACAAATTTTAATAATCGTTCTTTACTTAATTATTAATTTTTCTTTTAAACATATTTTTCCATAACAACTGTTAATTTATTCAGATGATTCCTTTTCTCTGATATAATAAAAAAATCAAAAAAATTAAAAAAATAGTGACACTTTTTTTGTTGTTGCGTGTCTAAATATAGCGACGGGGTTATTTAGAGAATGAAACGAATATCTGATGCTGATTTTTCTGAACTCTATCAGAAGTACGGTCCTATGGTGTTAAGACGGTGCCGCTTCATTTTAAAGAATGAGGACAAAGCACTTGATGCCATGCAGGATGTTTTTCTTCGTATTCTGGAGTCCAGATGTAAAATCAGGGATCTGTGTGCAAGCCTTTTTTACGTTACGGCTACAAGAATCTGCCTTAATAAAATAAGGTCAGACGATTTGCGCTCAGGTCCAGACTTTTATTCAATCTGTGAAACTTTTGCGGATGACGAATCTGAAACAGAGCGTGAGAGAATAGAGGCCGCCATGCTGCTTGAGAGCATCTTTGAGGGGCGCGACACAAGGGATTCTCTGATTGCAACGCTTCATTTTGTTGACGGTCTTACGCTTGAAGAAACTGCAGAAAATATCGGGATGTCTGTTTCCGGTGTAAGAAAACGGATTGATGCATTAAAAAAACATTCATTAAAAATCATGAACAGGGATAGAGCCTGATTTTAAGGAGGTGTACATATGATTCCACAGCTTTTACTTGAAGAAATTCTTTTGGGTGAAAAAGAAGAAAAAAAATATTATGATAAATACGGAAAGGAAAATATTCAGACGGCACTCGCTGAACTTAGAAAATCAAATGAAAAGATTCTTGCAGCATATCCTGCTGACTCTCTTAAGAAAAAGCCATTAAAGTTTAACAAAACTTTTCTTTTGAGCACAAAGATTCTTACATTTTCAACGGCTGCAGTTCTTGTTATGGCACTGGCAGGTACGCTGCTTGCAAATCACATTGATGTTAAAAATGAAACTGTTCCTACTGAACGCACAAAAGGCACTCCGTCAAATCATCAGTTGAAGCTGTACAGACAGAAGGGAACAGAAGCCGTTCAACTTAAAGACGGAGAATCTGCAGAAGAAAATGACCTGATTCAGATTACGTATCTTCCAGGTTCATTTAAATACGGATTGATTTTCAGCGTAGACGGAAATGGAAGTGTTACTCACCATCTGCCGGAATCAACATGGATTTCTGAAAAGCTTAAGAAGACTGGTGAAGAAGTTCCGCTTGCATTTTCATACGCACTGGACGATGCTCCTGATTATGAATGTTTTGTTTTTGTTGTATCTAAAAAAAACTTTGATATGTCAAAGATTGAAAATGTAGACAAAAATAAATACAGTATAGAATATCTAAAGAACGGATCTTATCTTCCTTCTGAATGTGAATCATCAGTTTTTGTATTGAATAAAAAATAAAATAAGGAAAAAAAAATGAAAAAAATTGTTTTATCAGCATTTATATTTTTTTCAGCATTCTTCAGCTGGGCACAGAATTCTTCAGAAAACTCTGGTGTTGAACGCTATGCAATTTTCGTTGGTTCTAACGTCGGCGGAGAAAAAAATCAGCGTCTCATGTATGCAGGAACTGATGCAATTGCTTTCCAGAAAACGATGTCAGAAATCGGCGGCATTTCTTCTGCAAATGCAATTCTTCTTCTTGATCCTTCAAAAGATGATTTAAATAATGCAATGCAGACAATTTCAAAAAAGATTCTGAATAACGGCAAAAAATCAAAACGCTCTGAATTCCTTTTTTATTATTCAGGTCACTCAGATGAAACTTCACTCCTTCTGGGAAAAGCAAAATACGACTACTCTTCCCTCAAGACTGCAATTACAAATGTTCCGAGTGACATTCATGTCGTAATTCTTGATTCATGCTATTCAGGAAATTTTATCCGCACAAAAGGCGGTATGAAGAAGAAGCCGTTTCTCTTTGATGATTCATCAGTTGTAAAAGGTCACGCATATCTTTCATCAAGTTCTTCGCAGGAATTTTCACAGGAGTCTGATGAAATCGGTTCTTCATTTTTTACAAACGCAATGCTTACAGGACTTCGTGGTGCAGCAGACAGTTCCGGTGATAAAAAAGTTACTTTGAATGAACTTTATTCTTATGCTTTCAACGAGACACTTTCTAAAACAGAAAAAACAAGTGCAGGTCCTCAGCATCCGAATTACAACATCACTCTTGTAGGTTCTGGAGATCTTGTTCTTTCTGATATTTCCGCTTCTGATTCTGTACTTATGCTTTCTTCTTCAATTAAAGGCAGAGTTATTATTCGCTCAAGAAACGGTAATCTTGTTTCAGAAATAAACAAAGTTGATAACAAGCCGATTTTTCTTGCACTTGAAAAAGGTGATTATACAGCAACTGTCATTACAAAAGACAAGACTCTTCAGGGAACATTTTATTTGAAATCAGATAAAGTTTTTGAGCTTACAGCAGATTCTCTTTCTACTGTTTCAGAAACACGCAACCGTGTACGCGGAGAAGATTCCTCTGAAGAAGTAAATGAAGAATCAGAAAATCAGCCGTCATTTTATGCAAAAGTTCTTGATGATGAAACGGTTTATGTTCCTGTTGATATTTCTTTTGTTAATAATGAAATCTCGCGCGCATTTGGAAAGAAGATTGTTACTTCAGTTTCCTTTGCCTTAATTCGTTCAAACGTTTACAAAGTTAACGGCGCTATGTTTTCATGCATCAACAACGAAGCAGATTATGTAAACGGGCTTCAGTCCGCATCGATTTTTAACACTGCTGGAAATGTTAACGGTGTTCAAAGCTCAAGTATTTTTAATGAAGTAAAGGAAGACATTCATGGTGCACAGTTTGCGGGAGTCTTCAATCTTGCAGGCGGCAATGTTCACGGACCTCAGTTTGCAGGAGTTTTTAACCAGACAAAAACTTTAGATGGTGCGCAGTTTGCAGGTGTTTTTAACCAGACAAAAACTTTTGAAGGTGCGCAGTTCGCAGGTGTTTTAAATCTTGCTGATTCATTCAAAGGACTTCAGATGGCTGGAGTTTGTAACTACACAAAACAGCTTCCTCATTCAGCAGTTCAAATCGGTGTTATTAATATTGCCGAAGAATCTGATGGTTTGCAGCTTGGTCTGATTAACTATTCAAAAAATGGAATCTTTGAATTCGGTTTGTCGTTTACTTCAAACAGCAATATCAAGTTTGCATTGAATTCTGGAAATAAACATCTGTATTCAATTCTCGGATATTCAGTTGCGGCAGATAATTTTTATGATCTCAAAAATTTCCATAAAGATAAATTCTGGAGTGTATTCTTCGGACTCGGTACAAGAGTAACAGCAGGACCTGTTAATTTTGATTTTGAAATTCTTGGAAACAATACATATCACAAAGAAAAAGAAGATTCTGATTCTTCAATCAAAAATGATTTTGATACAATTAAAACATCTTTATTTCCTTCTGTTAAATTTTCTGCCGGCATAACACCAGTTAAACATCTGCAGATTTTTACAGCCATAAACTTTGCATTTGAATATGAAAAAAATAAAGATGCATTTGAACATATGACTAAGAGAATTAAGTTTAACAAAGATAATTGTACTGTTTATCCTGATTTTGAAATGGGAGTACGATATTCACTCAATTAGTTTTCTGCGTTGTACTGAAAATACTTAAAATTGAACCTATCATAAAACAGCCCCGATTTGATAAAAACTTCATTTCGGGGATTTTTTTATAAAAATAATTACAGATTACTTCCATTTCTATTTGCAACAACAGGTTTATCAGAAAGTATCATATTTTTTAATTCCGCAAATTTAACACGCTCGTCTCCTGGTCCTAAAACTGTTGGATGCTTAATCTGTGCAATTCCCCGCATTTCTTCAAGATTATGATAGCCGTGAGTTTTCATAAAAGTTTTAAGCCCGTTTACAACGTCAACTGCAACATCCGGATTTGTAAACTTTGCCTGTCCGATTTCAACTGCACTTGCTCCCGCCATAATGAATTCAACTGCATCCTGCCACGTACAGATTCCACCGATTCCAACAACAGGAATTCTTTTTTCAGGCGGAAGCTTATTGATTTCTTCAACAACATCATAAACAATGCGAAGTGCAAGCGGCTTAAGCCCGGGACCAGAATAGCCGGCATGAACGTTATTAAAAAACGGCTTTCCTTTTTCAATATCAATTGCAACACCGTGAACCATGTTGATTAAACTGATTGCATCAGCGCCTGCCTTTATACACGCAATCGCAATCGGACGGTTATCAGGCGCATTTGGAGAAAGCTTTACCATAAGAGGCTTTGTAGTAACAGCACGAACTGCACTTACACAATAATAAGCTGTGTCAGGACTCAAGCCCCATGCAAGTCCCGCAGCCTTTACGTTCGGACAGCTGATATTAAGCTCAATAATGTCGCAGTCTGTTTTATCCAGAAGCTTTGCACCTTCAACATAAGATTCAATATCGCTTCCTGCAAGGTTTGCAATTACGATAGGGCCAAGACCAATCATACCCGGCAGAAGTTCTTTTATAAAAGCCGGAATTCCTGGATTCTGAAGTCCGATTGAATTCATATTTCCGCCGGCAACCTCAAGCGAACGCTCTCCATGATTTCCTTCACGAGGTTCAAACGTGCAGCCCTTAGAACAGATTCCGCCCCAAGCAGCTACATCACTTACTCCGCGAAAATTCTGACCGAAGGCAAAAGTTCCTGCACTCGCAATAGTAGGATTCTTAAAATAAACGCCCGCAATGTTTACACTTAAATCCGGCTCTTCATTTTTTTCAAGAGGAACACGACGCGGTACCGGATTTTCAAAAATGATTTTTGAACCGTCAAAAACAGGGCCGTCTTTACAGCAGCGCTTAAGTCCTTCTGTTGTTTCAAGAGTACAGCCAAGACAGGCACCAAGTCCGCAGAGCATTCTGTGTTCCATGCTGATGTAACATTTTATTCCAAGGTCTTCTGCTATTTTTTTTACATAAACAAGAGCAGGCGTTGGACCGCAGGCAAGAATCAGTTCATAACTAGCTTCTTTTATTGCTTCTTTAGAAAGTGCACATGGAAGCATTCCTTTTATTCCGCAGGAGCCGTCATCCGTTGTAACTGCAAGCTTATTTGCTTTTACGTATTCAAGACCATAAGAGCCGGACTTAAAGGCTGCATAAAAATCATAAGACAAATCCGGAAGTGAGTGCGCAAGGTTTGCAACAGGAGCTACTCCTATTCCACCTCCAACGATACAAACCTTTGCTTTTCCGGGATTCTTTTTTACAACCTCAAGACATTCTTCTACCGGCCAGGCTTTTCCCAAAGGACCGATTACAGAAATATCATCCCAGAGAGTCATGTGACAAAGTTCACCTGTTCCACGCCCTTTTTCAAGAATCATAAACTGAACAGTAACTTTCTTTTTTCCTTCATTATTTGTCCAAACTTCAGAATGGTAAACGCTTACCGGCCGGTTATAATGTACAGAAGATTTTGCGCTTCGTATAAGATAAAATTGCCCTGCTTCCGGACTCTTTTGATTTTGACGTTCAAGTTCCAGAGTCGTCTGCAGGCAGTAAACATTCGGCTGGCCTTCAATTTTTTCAAGACGTTCTACTTTTGTGTTTCCAAAGAACAATAAGCCTTTTCCATTTTCATCAATCTCAGCTAGATCCATAGTTTACACCTCTAAAAACAAGAATCTTAATCTTTTAAATTTACAAGCCACATTTCACCTGTATTCTTAAAGCCATTTTCCGGGATACAGCCGCTATGAGTTTTACATCCATGACACCCAGAACAGCTTTTTGTATTTTTCACACGACGTATTACTCCGGCACGTTCAAGAAATTCAATGCGTCGTTTTACATCATCTACAGTTATATTTAGTTCCGCAGCAAGCATCTCAATTGAGCGCGAATGTCCATCGCGGAGAAGATTTAATAATTCTTCCATAGTTTATTACGTCAACAAACCTAAAAACTGAGTATACTCTAAAAAATACACAATCCAATATGATAGGCAACACACGCAATCAGAAGAGCACAAGCCGTATAATACAACGCGATAAGTGCAGTCCATTTTGCAGAATGAGTTTCCTGATAAGTTGCAGCAAGAGCAACAATACAAGGCATGTTAAATGTAATTGCAAAAATAAATGCAAGAGCTTCTGGCTTAGAAACATTCACAACAAGCAATTCATTAATATTTGAAGCACGAGCCCCATTTACAACTGATCCAACTGTAAGCATATTGTGATCTGTAAATATCGAACTGAGAACACCAATTGCACCTTCCTTTCCAAGTGAAGAAACTATAAAGGCCATAAAAGTTTTCCAGCCAAGTCCAAAAATCTTCGTAACAGGTTCAATAAATTTTCCAATTTTATACATGATTGAATTATCCATTGATCCTGAATTTGTAAAGGTAAGAAGCCAGAACACAAAAGCAACAAGAATAATAACTTTCATTACTCGGATAAAAGTATCTTTTGTTCTTCCAAGTACGTAGCGGAAAAGAGCACCCCACTTTGGTCTATGATAAGGGGGGAGCTCCATAATCATTCCATAACGGTCTTCTTTTTTTACAAGTGAATGTCCAAAAACTTTTGAGGTTATCCACATGTGAAGAATCATGACAAGAAGAATTACAACAATAATTAAAGGTGCTGCACTGCCAAACCAAACTGTTGAAAGCATTGGTATAACTGCCCAAGCTGCACCACAAGGGACTGCCCATGCAAGAGCGATTGTAAGAACCTTCTGTCCCCAGTTGTCTATTACACGGGCACCAGCTGCTCCTCCCATTGTACAACCGAAGCTTACAAGAAAAGGCATAACAGATTTTCCCTGAAGTCCAAGCTTAGACATTGTATTGTCAAACACATATGAGATACGTGCCATAACTCCAACTTCTTCAAGAAAACCAAATACGAGAGTTACACCAAATACAAAGCCTAGCATTTTAAATATAAAGCTGAAGGAATTTATTAAAACATCACAGACAAGTGCAATTAAAAAAGCCGGGCATTCAACCGCTGAAAGCCCAGATGCAACAGGATGTAAAAGTGAATCAACGCCATATCCTATTCCCATAAAAGGAATTGCAGGAATGAACGATGCAATAAGTCCAAATAAAACTATAAAAACAACAACAGGCTTTCCCCAGATTCTATGTGTAATCAGCCGGTCAAATCTTCCAAGCTTAAAAATCTGCTCTTTTGAATCAACAGCACCTTTAAGTATTTCATCAATCCAGATAAACTTTGCTTCTCCAGTCAGAAGAAAACTTTTTTTTGAAGCATTAGATTCTTTAAGATTTTCAGAAAGAGCATCATCAAACTGTTTTCTATCTTTACTCTCAATGGAAGCTTTAATTTTTGCTGTAACAGGTAAATCATCTTCAATAACTTTTACCGCAAGCCATGAAGAAGAATATGCGGGAATTACATTTTCCGGAATAAGAGATTTAATTTTTTTATAAGCTTCAATTGATTCATATTTTACTTCGAGAGAACTTGAATCTAAAACTGTTTTTTCATAAAGAGAAGTTTCAAGAGCAGTATAAAAATCATCATATTTCTTTTTATCCTGAGCTGAAAATAGAACTACAGGTATTCCAAGTTTTTTTGAGATAGTCTTGTAATCAATCTTCTTACCCTGTTTCTCTGCAACATCACTCATATTTAAAATTAAAAACACAGGTACTTTAATTCCGGCAAAATCTGCAAGCATATAAAGACTTCTCTGGAGCTGAGAACTGTCTGCAAGAATACAAACCACATCTGCTTTTCCACTTGCTATATAATCACGTGTAATAATTTCTTCATCTGAATTTGCTGAAAGACTATATGTACCAGGAAGATCAGCTACAAGATATTTTTTCCCGTTATATTCAAACGTTCCTTCTTTTTTTTCTACAGTTTTTCCCGGCCAGTTTCCAACATGCTGTTTAAGACCTGTAAGTGCATTAAACAAAGTTGATTTTCCTGAATTAGGCTGACCAAGCAGCGCAATAACTGTTTCATTTTTTTCTGTCATATCAAGCCTCTACAAAAATGTTCTCGCATTCCTTACGGTTAAGAGCAATCATCGTATCTCGGGAAAAAACAAGCAGCGGTCGTTTTTTCTCATTCTTAATGACTTTTACTTCACAGCCAGGTGTTAATCCAATGGAAGTAATTCTGCTTACAAAACGTGTATCGCCTTTTATAGAAACGATTACAGCAGTTTTTCCCTTTTCAAGTTCTACAAGCATTTTCATAATCTGAAACTCCACTTATCTGCACTTATATTTCTTTCATGCTTAAAGCTATATAACCCGCATCACCAATAAACTTTTCAAAATCCTCAAAGGAATATTCAATCTTTGAAAGAACCGTTACTTTTTTCTGTCCAAGATTTGCTTTAGCCCAGATTCCTTCAATTGAGTTAAGTGCATTTTCAACATGACGTACACAGTTTGAACAGTGCATTCCAGAAACACTGATTTTATATTTGTAACAGTAATGAGATTTTTTTCTGTCTTTAACTTTAACTTTTTTCTCAGGTCTTTCACGTTCTCCGCAGCAGGCAGAGCCATACAAAATTCTTTTTATAGTTCCCTTTACAGCTGATATAACAATTACAAGAAGGATAAAAACAACTATTGCTGTTCCCATAATTTTTTCTCCCAAAAAGAAACATTTTTATTTCGTTAGCATTGACTAACTTTTAATTTCAGTATATATATTTTATCAGTTAGCGTCAACTAACTAATAAACATAAAAGCGAGGTACGATTATGAAAGTTGCAGTTATTTATGCAAGCACAACAGGAAACACAGAAGCCATGGCAAATGCAATTAATGAAAGTGTAAAAGCAAATGGTGCAGAAGTTGTTTTTGGAACAGCAGACAGTGCAAACAAAGATGATGTTCTTTCATGCGATGTAATTCTTCTTGGAAGTCCTGCAATGGGTGATGAAGTTCTTGAAGACACGATGGAAGAATTTTATACAGGAATTGAAGGATCTCTCAGTGGCAAAAAAACTGGAATCTTTGGTTCATATGACTGGGGGGACGGGCAGTGGCTTCGTGACTGGAATGACCGATTAAACAACGCAGGTGCAGTAAGCGTTGCAGAACCGCTCATGGTTCATCTTACACCAGAGGACGCAGATATTGAAACATGCAAAGCATGGGCTTCTTCTGCGGTAAAATAGATTCCTTATAAACTCCGCGTTAGCGGTGCTACATGGATGTAATTTTTATTATGACTCCTTATATATAATAAAAATAAATCTCAATGCCGTTCGATTCTGTCAGAGTTGAGCGGCTCTCTTTTTTACAGGAAAAATACATGACATTCAATCAGATGATGATACATTTCTGCTCACCAGCAATATGCAAAATAAAACCTGCAAATATTTTTTTTATAAAAGCAAAAGATTTTTCTGTGACTCTTTTTGATAAGTGGAAAGAAAATTTATTAAAACATGGAATTAAAATCATCTGCGGAAATCTTTCAGAAAAAACAGTCTATATCTTTGTTTACAATCCTGAATGGGAAAGAAAAATTTTAAGCAATAGAATTATTCAAACTTATCTTTCCTCAAAAAATTATTCTGATTTCAAAAATATAAATTCTGTAATCAATAAAATCATTAACAGAATGAAAAACAAAACAGGCTTTCCTCACGAAATTGGAATCATTCTGGGATACCCGCTTGAAGACGTTATCTGCTTTGAAAAAAATCAGGGAAAAAACTGTAAATACTGTGGCTGCTGGAAAAGCTACACCGATGTAGAAAAAGCCAGACAGTCTCTGTGTGATTACAAAAACTGTCAGATACTCTGCATGAAATTGCTCAACGAAGGCTACACAATTTCTCAAATCATCTGTGAATATAATAAAGTTTCTGCAGCTTAAAAAAAATTATCTAACACAAAAATCATTATCGATATATATAATTTTCATATTTTAAAGATTGCCTTAATTCTATCAAAAAGTTCTATATTCAATTTTTAGAAAATTTAATGAAAGAAAAAAAAGCCGGATCCAAAAAACTTTTGGAACCGGCTAATATATTTTTTAGAGGCTTGCGTAAGAGATTACTTTAGAAATTATAAGTCCAGCTTACAGGGAAATTAACGCAAGTATAATCTTCACCAATAAAGATATTTAAACCTGCGCTGAATTCGTGATTTCCTGTTGTGTATGTAACTGACGGATTGATGTGGAATCTTTCATCAGCTTTTTTAAGATCATCACTTTCAAAATCAAGAACTGCAGCAACTGCACAGTCAGCAGAAAGATCTTCTGTGATATTGTAGCCAACGCTTACTGCAGCATAAAGATCATATTCCTGATCTTCAGATGAACCGAAGTTTGTTGCAAGATCAAGAGCTGTGTGTACTGCATCTTTTTCCCATGTTGCACCGAGTGTAAGAAGATCACCGGGTACAGTTCCAACATCAGGTTCTACAGAATCGTTGTAAGCAAAACCAGCATTAAGGTTAAGATTTTCAACGCTCAAGAGGCTTCCGAAAACACCGAAAGAAAGTTCATCATCGCCACCTGCAACATTTCTTACAGCTGCACCAACTGCAAACTGTTCAGTTGTATATTCAGCACCAAAGTTAGCAAGAGGCTTGTCATCTTCATGTCCAAACTTAGAAACAAAATCAAGACCTGCACCAATTACAAGACCTTCAGCTGGGCGAACAAGAACACCGAAATCACTTCCGATATTTCCGCTTGAAGCATTGTCATCCCAAATTGGGAAATAAGATCCAGCAGTCAAAACCTTTTCATGGAATTCAAAACCAAGCTGTTCAAAAGGTCTTACTTCAATATATGAATCTCCGAAATCATAACCCGCTGTACCATCTTCTGAACCCATAGCAAAAAAATCTTTATCATTATCTGTCTGCTTTGTTGCCCAGAATTCAAGTTCAAGCATTGCATCAACTTTTTCTGAAGTATATTCAAATGAAGTTTTGTTTTTGATTCCTGCAAAATCGTTATTGCTTTCATCGCCTTCTTTTACAATGTTAACGAGATCGCTTTCAACTTTGTTTGAAACTGAAACTTCTGTTTCTGCAAATGCAAAACCAGCAACGAGTGAGAGTGCCGCAACCGCTGCACCAAACTTTAATTTTTTCATAATAACTCCTATTTTTTGCAATAACTCAGACACTCCCAAATTGAGAGCATCTGATCACTGCATAAATTACATTTTGAGAGTGCTTGCTTCCTTGTACTTCTTGAAGAAGAGCATGTAGATAAGGAAAGCAAATGCTGCAACTGCAAAAATCAATCCGATTACGCTTGCATTTCCTGTGAAAAGTTTACCGAACTGATTAATCAACAAAGCGATTACATATGCAAATGCACACTGATAACCGATTGCAAACCATGTCCATTTTGCATTATTCATTTCACGCTTGATTGCACCGATTGCGGCAAAACATGGAGCACACAAAAGATTGAATACAAGGAATGAGAAACCGGCAACTGTTGTAAATGCCTGAGCAAGTGCCTGGTAAACTGTAAGATCTCCGCTTCCATACAAAATGCCCATTGTTCCTACAATATTTTCCTTTGCAACAAGACCTGTGATTGAAGCAACAGCAGCCTGCCAGTTACCCCAGCCAAGAGGTGCGAAAATCCATGCAATACCAGAACCGATTTTTGCAAGGATAGAAGAATCAAGCTGATCTTCTGAGAGCATTCCAAAGCCTTCTTCTGTCCAGCCAAAGAATGAAGTGAACCATACAAAAATTGTTGAAAGAAGAATGATTGTTCCAGCCTTTTTGATGAATGACCAGCCGCGTTCCCACATTGAGCGGAGAACGTTTCCAAGTGTAGGCATATGGTAAGCAGGAAGTTCCATTACGAATGGAGCCGGATTTCCAGCAAACATTTTTGTCTTTTTAAGAACAATACCTGAAATTACAATTGCAGCCATACCAATAAAATATGCAGATGTTGCAACCCATGCTGCTCCACCAAAAATTGCACCTGCAATCATTGCAATGAAAGGAACCTTTGCACCACAAGGAATAAATGTTGTTGTGATGATTGTCATACGACGGTCGCGTTCATTTTCAATCGTGCGGCTTGCCATGATTCCAGGAATACCACAACCTGTTCCAACAAGCATAGGGATAAATGATTTTCCGGAAAGTCCAAACTTGCGGAAGATACGGTCAAGAACGAATGCGATACGTGCCATGTAACCACAAGCTTCAAGGAATGCAAGCATAAGGAAAAGAACGAGCATCTGTGGAACAAATCCAAGAACTGCACCAACACCTGCTACAATTCCGTCAAGAATAAGACCACTGAGCCATTCAGAACATTTTGCTTTTTCAAGAAGTCCGCCAATAAGAACAGGAACACCAGGAACCCAAACACCGTAGTTTGCAGGATCAGGACCTTCTTCACCATACTTTTCTGCAAGAGCTTTTGCTTCAGCAGCAGTTTCTTCTGTAATTTCGATCGGATCAGAAAGTTCAAGAGTTTCTTCATCTTCAACTACATATGTTGATTCACCTGCTTCAAGAGCTTCAAGGATTGCTGGTGTATCGCCGTATTCTTCTACAGCTTCTTCATAAGCAGAATTTCCGATTCCAAACAGATGATAACCGTCACCAAAAAGGCCATCGTTTGCCCAGTCAGTTGCAGAGGCACCTACACCAACCATTGCAATCCAGTAAACAAAGAACATGATTGCAGCAAAGATTGGAAGACCAAGCCAGCGGTTTGTTACAACGCGGTCAATCTTGTCTGAAACATTAAGTTTTTTTGCATCCTTCTTTTTGTAAACACCTTTAAGAAGATCTGCAATATAAATATATCTTTCATTTGTAATAATGCTTTCTGCATCATCATCAAGTTCTTTTTCTGCAGCCTTAATGTCACCTTCAACATGCGAAAGCTTATCTTCAGAAACCTTAAGGGATGCAAGAACTTTATCATCACGTTCAAAAACTTTGATTGCATACCATCTCTGCTGTTCTTCGCTCATTTCATGAACAATCACTTCTTCAATGTGAGCAATAGCATGTTCAACAGGACCAGAGAATGTATGAGCAGGAATTGTTTTTTCAGATTCTGCAGCTTTAATTGCAAGTTCTGCAGCTTCAAGAGTTTTTTCACCCTTCAATGCAGAAATCTCAATAATCTGACAGCCGAGTCTTCTTGAAAGTTCCTTTGTATCAAGAGCGTCACCGTTCTTGCGTACAACATCCATCATGTTGATTGCAATTACAACCGGAATACCAAGTTCAATGAGCTGTGTTGTAAGATAAAGGTTTCTCTCAAGGTTTGTTCCGTCAACAATATTCAAAATTGCATCAGGACGTTCTTCAATCAAAAAGTTTCTTGCAACAACTTCTTCAAGAGTATATGGAGAAAGCGAATAGATTCCAGGAAGGTCAACGATTTCAACATCATTATGCTTCTTAAGCTTTCCGCCTTTTTTTTCAACTGTTACTCCAGGCCAGTTTCCTACAAACTGATTTGAACCTGTTAAATCATTAAATAAAGTTGTTTTACCACAGTTAGGGTTTCCTGCTAATGCTATCTTAATCATAATTATTCTGCTCCTTCTTCAACTTCAATCATCTGGGCATCTGCTTTTCGGATTGAAAGTTCATAACCGCGAACTGTTAATTCAATCGGATCTCCAAGAGGGGCTACTTTTCGGACATAAACAGAAGTTCCTTTTGTAAGTCCCATGTCCATAATTCTTCTTTTAACAGCACCTTCGCCGTTCAGCTTAACGACAGTTACGGTACTTCCAACTGGTACATTTTTCAGTGTGCTCATTTTCTATATACTCCTTAAATCATTATTTTCCTTGCAAGCTCTTCACTCAGTGCAACACGAGATTCTTTTACTTTTACAATTACATTCCCGCCAAGTGAACTTATAAGAGTTACTGTTCCACCGGGATTAAATCCAAGATTCTGCAGATGAAGACGCACATCCGGATTTCCGCTGATTTTTTTTATAATCTTTTCTTCCTCTGGAGTTGCATAAACCAAGGGCATCATTACCTTAACCTTCCTATCGTTAGCATATAGTAAGACATGTTAGATATAATTAACTATATGAGTTATACAAGGCTAACAGAAAAATGTCAAGAGAATTTTAAGGGATTTAAAAAAATAAAAAAAAGGCTCTCCTGAAAACTTCAAGAGAGCCCAAATGGAAAAAATTATGTATTATAAGGAAACCAAGGGACCAAAGTTTAAACTTTAAATTTATCTACCTGTTCACCGATTCTGTTGATTGAAGTTGCAACCTGAGCAGAAATCTCGCTGAGAGTAGCACCTGTTTCATTAATCTTCTTTGCACCAATAGACATTTCTTCCATACTCTGGCTCATTGTCATTGTTGCATTCTGAAGATTACGAACTTCATTAAGAATCATCTTATTACCTTCTTCCATTTCAGAAGATGCATTTCTAACTTCAACAGTACTGTCGTTCATGCTGTGCAAAGCTTCAGTAATCTGGTGTGAACCTTCCTGCTGTTCTTCCATTGCACTCTTAATCTGCATAACAAGCATATCAGTTTCTTCAAGTCTCTTACTTACAGACTCAAAAGCCTTACTTGATTCTTCAGAAGCACTTACAACAAGATTGATTGAATCCTTAATTACAGTAAGCTGTTCACCGATTGTCTTTGACTGTGATGTAGAAGTTTCAGAAAGCTTTCTGATTTCGTCAGCAACAACAGCAAATCCCTTGCCTGCTTCACCTGCGTGTGCTGCTTCAATAGCGGCATTCATAGCAAGAAGGTTTGTCTGGCTTGCGATACTTGCAATTGCACCGTTTGCTTCCTGAAGCATCTGAGACTGATTTTCAATCTCCTTAACACGGTCATTAACTGCTTTCTGCTTTGTAATTCCAGTCATTGCACTGCTTCTCAATTCAGAGAATGAATTAGCCATTTTATCCATTGACTGATTTACAGAAATAATGTTTCCAATCATCTGTTCAACAGCAGCAGAAGCCTGTGTAACTCCGCTCGACTGATTTGAAATCATGTGTTCAAGAGATTCAATATTAGAAGCAATCTCATTTACAGCACCGGCTGTCTGATCAACACTTCCCCTCTGACTCTGAATCTGCTTATACATACTTTCGATATTTGCAATAATTTCAGTAATTGAAGCAGCTGTATCATTAGAAGCATTAGACATGTCTTCACCAGCAACAACAAGATCATCCTTTGAATTCTTAACGTCTGTAATAATTCCCTGAAGCTTTTCACTGAAGGTATTGAAGCCAAGAACAACTTCACCTATTTCATCTTTTGTAGTTTCAGGAATACGCTTTGTAAGGTCAGCTTCACCGGAAGAAATATCGTAAAGAGTATTTTTAACACCATTGAGTGGATTCAAAAGCTTGCGGAGAATAATTGAAGCAATTACAACAAGAACAATTACAAGAACAATAAGAATTGCTCCGGTTGTAACAACAATTTCTCTGACTGCAGAATTAATTACATCTATTGATTTTGCAACAAAGAGCATACCGGTAATTTCGCCATTCTGATTTTTAATAGGAACATAAATCGTCATGTACTGCTCACCGGCAATCTTGTTATAACCCTCATAACGTCCGCCATTTTTCAGAACCTTATTAGTAATTGAAGAATTATCAAGTTTTGTACCAACAAGATTTGCTCCGAGTGTTGTAGAGCTGCGTACATTGCCATTAAAAATTGTACATTCAACTTTATAGGTATTCTTTATAATATCAACAAATTCCTGATCAGAAAGAGAGAAAGTTCCAACAACTGTACCAACAATCTTTCCGTCTTTTTTGATTGGATATGCATACACAAGACTGTAATCAAAAAAGTCACTTGATTCATAAGAGGCAGCTGCAGTTCCATTCAAGGCACTCTTTACAGCATACGTATGCGAAAGATTTTTTCCTTTTGCACTTCCGCCTACAACAATTCCTCTTGTATCTGTAGTCAAAAGATAATCAATATCAAGAAGTTTTTTCTGTTCAGTAGTAAGAGAATCTGCAATCTCATAATTTTCAGATGCAAGAGCTGCCGAAAGTCTTGTCTTATCTGCAAGAACGAGAGTTGAATACTGAAGCTCTGTACTCCATTCATCAAGAGTATTCATAACACCCTGCTCAGAGACTTCAAGATTTCCCATAGTCATTTCTTTGATTTGCGAGCTGGTAATTCTAATTGAAATAATACCTACAGCCAGCGATGCAACAAAAATCGACAGAGCAATCAAAATACCAATCTTTGCTGAAAGTTTAATGCTTTTCATATCATTTTCTCCAAATATGCTGATTTCTCTCAATGAAAATTATAATTCACTTATTTCATTTGTCTTGTTTTGGATAATTTTTTCTATACAGGAGCAGCCATTTTCCGCTAACCCGCTTTCCGCTCCAATGTGCTCGCTGCACTGCGCGCATTCCGCTTCAATCGGGGCTAGGATTTTTCTGTTGATATTGTAAAAAGCATCAGCTTCCAGAAAAGACACGGCATATTTTTTAACATTTTTTATTTTTTTTCCCTCGCGAACTGAATTTTTTTGCATGTCTGCGGTTAATAAGTATATGGAGGATATTAATGAAAGCTAATACAGAAATTACAGAACTTACACCAGAACAGAAATGGGAACGCGCCACTCTTGCCAACAACTTTATATTTTATAAGGTTATGCGGAACAATCCAGACGTATGCAAGGAATTGCTTGAAACGCTGCTGGAAATGGAATTAGACCATATAGAAATGCACGGAGAAGAAACGATCGAAACTGATTATGGAAGCAAAGTGATTCGATTAGATGTTTATGCAAAAAACAACACTCAGGCATTTAATCTGGAGATGCAGGCAGCTGATACTAAAGAACTTCCAGAACGCTCGCGTTATTATCAGGGGTGCATAGATGTAGATACTTTACAGTCAGGGCAAAAGTATAAAGAACTCAAAGATTCATACGTAATCTTTATCTGCATTACAGACATTTTTGAAAAAGGTCTCCCCTGCTATCATTTTGAAAATTTATGCTGCGAAAACCATTTAATAAAACTCAATGACCGCGCATACAAATACTTTTTTGTTGCAAAAAACTGTGATAAAATACTAAACGAAAAACAGAAAGCATTTTTGGAGCTTGTTATCGGAAGAAAGCCCAGCAATAAGTTTACTGAACGTCTTGCGCAGCTTACGGAAGAAGCCAAAAAAAACACACAGTGGAAGAGGCAGTATATGGATTGGGAACGACAAAGAACTTATGATTATGAAGACGGAAAAGAAGCCGGAATAACTATAGGTTTAGCCGAAGGTGCCCAGCAGAAAGCTGTGGAAGCTGCTATTATTCTGATCAACAAATATCATGCTAGTCCTGAAGAAGCTTCAGAACAAATGAATGCACCCTTGGAACTCGTACTTGAATACTTAAAAAAGAAAACTTGCAAATGAAGTGTTTTCAGAAGCCGTTGATTGAACAATCCGTGAAAAACTTTTAGACGACTGTAGAAGCATTTACAGAACAAATTACATCGTAAACATACACGCCACAAAACGTATACTAACACTCCACGTTTCATTTCCTATTACTCCATGAACCGTGTACTGTAATGCCACGGCTCGTGGATAAGCATTTTATGAGTTATGGAGAGTCATTTTCAAAAACTGGAAAACCGTGCACTTTTATACTAGTTGGTCGTTCTTACCCACTTTAGTTTTGCCCATGTAGCATTTCCTGAAAGGGTTGATGCATCTATACTGTAATTAGGTCCCCACTTTCCATTAAATTCATTAAGATCATCTCCACCATATGTATTAAAATATGAAGTTCCGTTGCTTGTAACGCAAATGCTTATTGTCATATTATTAAATGAGTTTGAATAGAATGTATTTAAGTTTGAACCAAATCCAAAATTAGATGAAGTCAAACTTGTACAATTATCAAACGCCTGTTTACCTATGCTTGTAACAGAAGGTAAACCGCTATATCCAGAACCTTTTGTGCATGCAATCATATTCGAACAATTTTGGAAAGCATAGTCTCCTATCGTTGTAACAGTGTCAGGAAGATAACAGATATAAAGTTTTGAACTGCTATACAACGCATTTGTTGGAACAGAAGTAATAGTTGTTTTAGTTAAATCAAGTTTCACCTTTGATGCGCTAGTATTCCAAAGCGCATCTCTAACTTCAGACCAACTTATTTCGCTTCCGCCGGAACAAACAATATTTATGGTACTACTGCTGCTTGGTAAACTTGAAATGGTGCTTGCCAGATTTTCTGCCGATACAAGATAACCTGCCTGTACATAACCCCCGCTGTCAATATAATAGCCGGGTGTTGCAAGTGCAAATTTCTTGTAGTTATCGCTGACTTTATCTCCTCCGAGAACCTGTCTGTTTGCCGCATAACTTGACAGTTTTATCGTTGCGACAGGAGCAGTTCCTTCAAGATTATCTGGAATTGTTATTGCAGAAAGTGACGTACCTGCAAGATAAACTTCGTTTTCTTTTGCAACAACAGCAGCCCCGCTCATTTTAAATATTGCATCAGCTGAAGCTCGAACAAGGATACCCGCTCCGTTACCTGTAGCACTGCATGAATTCGGCTTAGTGCTTGATCCTATTGAGCCACCCTGCATGTCGAGCGTTCCATCATAAATGTAAGCACCGCCTCCGCTCGAAGCTGAGTTGCCCAAAATTGATGCATAGTTATTTTTCATGGTGAATGAACCTGCATTCAGATAAACACCACCACCTGATGAAGTAGCTGAGTTGCCATAAATATAAGTTGCAATAGTACTGTTTGCTTCTCCCATATTGAATGTACCGGAAGCCACGTAAACTCCGCCACCATTGCCTGTAGCACTGTTTTTATATGTTGCTCCCTGCGTAGATCCTATGACACCATTGCGCATATTCACGGTGCCGGAATTGTAAATGCCGCCGCCGTTAGTTGCAGTGTTTTTGTAAATATTGCCGGTTGAACTAAAGAAACTGTAAGTCTTTACTCCAGAGTTTGTTCCTGTAAACTGATATGTATTTCCGAGGTATAAAGTTCCTTCATTATAAAATCCACCGCCGGCATACGCACTATTCTCTCTGACCGAACCTTTATTTCCTATATAGAAATTTGCTTCCGAGGCATTGAAAACGCCGCCACCGGTTGTGCTTGAAGAACCTGCCGTATTGCTCTCAATAATACAGTCAGAAACGCTCACGCTTCCCTTGTTGTAGATGCCGGCTCCGTTACAGCCTGAAGTTTTAAACGTGTTGCTCTTAATAGAAGACTGTCCTTCCAGAGAAAGCTTTCCGCTTGAACCTACATAAATTCCGCCGCCGTTGTCCGCCTTGTTGGCTGTTACAGTGACATTATTGAGCGTAACTGTTCCTGCAGAAACATTAAGACCACCGCCATTCTCAGCACTTCCTTTTGTGATAGTAAGATTGCTGAGCGTAACCGGAATATTTTTGCCAATAGTTAAAACTGTACCTAATCCGTATGAAGTGTCAGTGCCGTTTCCGCCGTTAAGCACATGAGCAGTTTTACTTGATGTAACACCCGTAATAGTAAGCGAATGAGCCGAAAGTGTAGAAACAACTTCCGCTTTTGTATTTGTAACGATTCCGTCAACATTGATTAAATAGTCTGCATTACTGTCATCAAGCTGAGTCAATGCAGCAGCAAGAGAACCATATGGCTTATCCTTTGTTCCGCATGCACCAGTTGAAGGAGGAGCGCTGCAAACCGTACGGCCGGAACTTCCTGCAACATAAAGAGGGCGGTCGAGGTTTCCAGTCTTTTTATCGCCCGAGAGATTAAGTTCCCAGCCTTCTCTGCTGAGAGCAATATACTGTAAATTAGCTTCAATGTCTTCATAAGTAGAAGGAGTTCCTTCTACAACTTTACGTCCGATTCTCCATTTATTCTCTGGAACAGAGATTACAGCAAGAACAGGATTTGCAATTGCCGACAGTTCTTCTGGCGGCGTAAGGTCATCAGCAAAATAAACTACTGCATCATCATAACCAGTACATACATCATTTTTGCCGGCACCTTTTACCAGACTACTGCCGCTTGTTACGCCATAAGGAATATATGCACTGCCGCTCATTGAGAATTTACCGTTTGTGTCGATATAAACTGCACCGCCTGCAGCACCGCTTGTTGCGTCAGGTGTAACCTGGTTGTCGTAAAGCTTACCGCCGGTCATTTCAAAGCTTGCATGATTACAAACATAAACACCGCCGCCCTTAACTATTCCTCCATTTCCATTAACGGTTGCAGCAGAGTTTGCAGAAATTTCTCCGCCTTCCATCATGATTCTTGCATAGGAACCCGCATAAATACCAACGCCAGAGACAGAAGAAATAATGCCTTGAGTATTATTCTCATTGCCTGAAATTTTTGCACCGGAACAAATTGTTAAAGTCGGATAAACAGTCGAACTGGTTCCCTTAATATATACACCGGATCCTGAATCTGTTGATTTATTTCCTGTAATAACAGCATCTTTTTTAAGATACACTTTTGAGCTGCCTGTTATATTTACACCGCCGCCAGTACTACTCTTTCCACCTGTAATCTTCAGGTTCTCTATGATTATACCTGTAGTAGATGGAGTATTAATTGTTAATGTCGTGCCGCTGCCTCCAGCAGAAAGCGAAATATTATTTCCATCTCCACGTATTGTAACCGTATTTGCACTTATTGATGTAAAAGTCAGATTTGTTGGCGTTGTAATACTTTCTGTAATATTAATTGTGTAATCCTTTGTGGAATCATTCATTTTAGCAAAGGCAGCGCCAATTGTTTCCAGAGGTTTTGCCCATGATCCGGAATTTGAATCGTTCTTGCCGGTACCGCCCACATAGAAATCTGTAATTGTATTAAATTTGGTACAGAGCGCAGCAGTAACCTGAAGATTGCCGTCTGAAGTCAGACATTCATCTTCACCGCTCCAGGTGAGCGTCGTAAGTCCGTCAAAAACATTAAGCACCTGCCTCGTCACATAAAGCGGAGAAGCACTCAGATTATCCGTCAGGAATTCGATTTTGAGCATATATGAGCCCGAAGGCACACCATTCTTCTGTAGTACGACTGAAGAACTTGCAGATGCATGCACATAAGAAACATCTGTCTCACCTTTGGACTTCCAGCGCTCAACATTTGACTCAATAGTCGTCCTTACTTTTTTTATTGCCGAATTGTTGATTGTCGCACTGAGGCTCACGTTACCGGTTCCGTCCGCAGTTACGACAGGATGAAGCTCAATGTCTATGTTCGGCTTTACGGCATTTGCAGCGGAAAGCGTGAATTCTTCGCTGAGCCCGGAAAGGATTTTTGTGCCGCCGACCGCAAGGGAAACGACAGCCTCAACTTTATAGCGCACGCCGAGCCTGAGTCCGTTGATTGTAAATGCATGCACCAGGGCGTTGTAGCTTCCGCCGGTTACTACATCCGATTCGTCATCCTGATTTATTGCGCGGATTGTTTTTGGAGTAAGCGTATTTGAAATGTCCGGACTATTCGGGAAGGCAGCACGCGCATCATCATTCAGTCCTGAAGAAGATTCAGAAGAAAGATTTTTAAGTACGTCCGCATATTCCCCGGGGAACGCACCGCCAAATTTAAGCACGCCTGAGACGCTGCCGCTTGCTGCGGATTTTGAAGAATCTTTTTCCTCGAAGGAACCGCCCGCAATGTTTGAGCATGCCGTCAGAATGAATGAGGCAAATATTGATATCAGAATTAATTTACTCTTTTTCATTTTTCTGCCTCCTTAATTAAACCTTCTGATTGCAAGTGAGATGTGCCAGTTCTTCTCATTAGGCGCTCCGTTTTTATGACACCATCCGGAATGATTTTCCAGTAAGTTATACCACATAACCTGCTGACCATCAGCACCGTCAGAAGCCGGAAGACTTGCTGTCCAATACCATTGGCCGGAAAGTTCTTCAGCACCAATTGCCGTAAGAGCCATATTTACAGTATTTAGATTTGGATATAGTGCCTCAAACTCTTTAAGAGTCGGCAAATACCATCCGCTTGTATATGAAGCAAGTCTTGATCGGTAGTAACGTGGATACAGCTCATACGCCCAGTAGAATGCAGCATAATAATATGGTGCATCACTTCTGAATCTTGAACCGACATATGCCTTAAAATCTTCATAAGCCGTACTTCCATCAACCTTATCAATAAGGGCTGGAACTTTATCATTAAAGCCTTCTGCAAAACCACTACACCAGTCCAATGCACCATTATTAAACCATAGATTACTATCATAATTATTCTTAAGATAGTTAAGTGCAGTATCATTAGAGAATGCATTGTATCCTACGCCAAGCACGCGGTTACCCAATTCAGAATTTCCTCCAGCGTAGAAGATTACTGCAATTGCATCAGTTTTTTGCGCTAGAGTTAACTTCCCCCTGTAATTATACGCAATGGCTTTTCCATTATTTAAAACAATATCTCCTACGGCATTTGGCGCACTCTTCATCGGTGCTCCGAGTTTTCCGGTCCTGTCAATTCCCCAGTTTGAACTTGCTGAATTGAATTTCTTTATCATGGCTTCAGTCGTGCTTCCGGAAATAATCTGCCTGTTTTTTGAATCATTTGAAGCAGGAACAACCTCAACGGTCCCTTCGGCCGTATAAGTGCTGTCAAGGATTATGCATCCCATCTTTGCAAGCTGAACCTTTCCGGTAATTGTAGAGCTTCCCTTAAGCACAAGGTTTTCACTCTCGCATCCCAGACTGATTGCCGTCGCCGTACTGCTGCAGACAACCGCAACGTCCTCAAGCTGTACAGGAACCTTTACATTGGAAGTTATTACCGTATTTGAATCGCCGTTAATCGTTGCCGAAGGACTTCCGTCAAGCGTAAGTGACACAAGTCCGGCCGTCAGCTCGTTTGTCTTATTGCTGTCCGTAATGTCGCCAAGCTGAACCGTGCCGGTGACATGAACCGTAAAGAAGCTCATTGAATTGGATTCATTTATGACCTTCAATACGCGGCCAAAAGTCTTAAGTGCCGTTGAAGCGCTCTTTCCGTCTTTTGTGTCGTCTCCGTTATTAGAAACATAGAGTTCTTCAACGGTGCGCACGAAGACTTCAATTTCCTGGGAGTAATATGCGCCGTTATATTTACAGCTTACGCTCAGCACGTATGAGCTAGAGCGCAGATTATTCTTTGCCGTTACTTTATTTGTATTTGTCGGAGTATAATAACTATTTCCAATGTCCTCGCCGAAGTAACTTAATGTGTAATTAAAATCAGAACATTCTGATGTAATATCTGTTTCGGTTGTTTCTGTACCCACTGTCTGACTCTTAGTTACTGTTACTGTAAATGTTTTTTCTGTGCGGAACGGAATGTAAACTGTATCAAGGGCAAACTTTACGTCATCGTGGACGTTTACGTTTATTCCGCCGCCGTTCTTTGCAAGTACAGCCTCGCCACTTTCCTCATCAAATCCTACGCCTTCTGCGTCCCCCTCAAAATATGTACCCGGTGTCACGCCGTCATTGTATCCGCCGTTGAATCCGTAAGAACTCGTGAACGTTATGAATGTTCCGGCACCAGGTTCGCTTTCAGTCTGAATTCCGATTCTGCTTCCAGTGAGAGGTGCACGGACATTCATCACTTTCTGAGCGTCGCCGTTCTTTGCAAGATAGAGGTTTGCCTTGTTTCCTGCTGCATCAGTGTTTCCGTAAATCACGGCCTTTGAGACGTTGAGCTCAGCAGTGCCGCCGATGTAAACCGCGCAAGGATTTTCACTTGCGGTACTGCTGTTTCCGCTGATTGTAACAAGGCTGTCTGTTCCAAGTTTAACTTCACCGCTTGAAGCTTTGATTGCACTTCCCGAAGTATTTGAAGAAACTTCTTTTACAGAGCCCGATGCAAAATCAAGAGTTCCAGAATCAACTTCAATTCCTGCACCTGTAATATTTACATTATCCAGTATAACTTCAGTTCCTGTTGAAATTTTCATTGCAAGAGTTTTGCCTGCTGCGTCAATCGTGTAGCCGTTACCTGCAATGTTATAGATAAGATTATCTTCAGAAGAAACGCCCGTCTTTGTAAATTCCGCAAGAGTTTCTACTGTGTCATTAGCCGGATCTGAAGTAATATCACTTTGAAGAATGATAGTGTAATTGTTATCTGTAGGATCAAGTTGTGCAACTTCGCGGATCTGATCAATACATTTTTGAATCGTACGGTATGGTTTATTTTTTGAGCCGTTATAAGTTCCGTTGTTTCCATTTTTGCTTACATAGAAGTTCGGACTGCGGTGAACTGTAAACGCATTTGGTAAACTTGCGCAATGCTCTTCATCATCAGCCATATAATCACTGTCGATATAACCTGTGTGAGTTGCATAAGCTTTTACATAATATTTTCCAACTTCAAGCGGAACTTTGACAGGGGCAGTTTTAGTTCCTTCTGCAACAACAGTACCAGATGAATTATAAATTTCGTAAATAATAGTCGGAGTTCCAGAAACAGGCTCTCCTGCAACTTCAACACCCTCTTCATTGTGGTAACATTCACCGCTGTGAGAAATAACTAAATCAAAGG
>JAILEY010000087.1 GCA_024687165.1 Treponema sp. | reverse complement strand
CGAAATTTGTGTATAAATTTATACAGGTGTACAAAAAAGTAGACTAAATTTACTATTATCAGTCTCCGTTGTAAAGTTGAAAAAAGTATAAAAATTCACTAAAATGCTTAATTATTTACATTCTGGAGGGTAACCAAAATGGTACCAACACTTATTAAAGATTTATTGACTTCTTCACCAGACGGTAGAAAGGTCACAGTATGCGGATGGGTTCGCTCAGTAAGAGATTCAAAGAACCTTGTTTTTATTCAGGTAAATGACGGAAGCTGCTTTGCAAATATTCAGCTTACATTTGACCGCAATGTTCCATCAAATAATGCAGATGTAAATAATATTGAAAATGAACTTAAAAAGCTTAATACAGGTGCTTCTGTTCGTGCAGAAGGTGTAATTATTCCATCTCCTGCATCTGGTCAGGCTGTAGAAGTTACTCTTGAAAAGCTTGAATGTCTTGGAAAATGTAATCCTGAAGAATATCCGTTGCAGAAGAACAAGATGTCAATGGAATATCTTAGGACAAACGCACATCTTCGCGGACGTACAAACACTTTTGGTGCAGTTTATCGTGTACGCAACCAGATGGCATTTGCAGTACATTCATTCTTCCAGGAAAGAGGATTCCAGTATATCAATGCGCCTGAAATTACATGTTCAGACTGTGAAGGTGCCGGTGAAATGTTCCAGGTAACAACTCTTTCTATGGAAAAGATTGCAGAACTTGGTGTTAAGGCCGGTCAGGGCGGAATGAAGATTGAAGATGCACATAAAATCGTAGATTACAGCAAGGATTTCTTTGGAAAAAAGGCTTCTCTTACTGTATCAGGTCAGCTTGAAGCAGAAACTCTTGCAACAGCATTGAGCCGTGTATATACATTCGGACCTACATTCCGTGCAGAAAATTCAAATACACCACGTCATTTGAGTGAATTCTGGATGATTGAACCTGAAATGGCTTTCTATACTCTTGAAGATGATATGGATCTTCAGGAAGATTTTGTAAAGTATCTTCTTAACTGGGCTCTTACAAAATGCCGTAGTGATCTTGAATTCTTTGATAAGAGAATTCAGCCTGGACTTATTGCACAGCTTGAATCAGTTGTAAATTCAAAATTTGTACGTATTTCATATACAGATGCAATTGCAGAACTGGAAAAACATGCAGATAAGTTCGAATTTAAGCCTTACTGGGGTTGCGATATTGCAACAGAACATGAACGTTATCTTACAGAACAGATTTTCAAGTGTCCTGTAATGGTTTATAACTATCCGAAAGAAATTAAATCTTTCTATATGAAGCTTAATGAGGATGGTAAGACTGTAAAGGCTGTTGATGTTCTTGTTCCTGGAATTGGTGAACTTAACGGTGGTTCTGAACGTGAAGAAGATTATGAAAAGCTTCTTAAGGCAATCAGAGACCGCGGAATGGATGAAAGCATCTATAACTGGTATCTTGATCTTAGAAGATTTGGTACAGTTCCACACTCTGGATTCGGTATGGGCTTTGAACGCCTTATCCGCTACGTAACAGGTATGGAAAATATTAGGGATGTTATTCCGTTCCCAAGAGCACCAAAATTAGCTGACTTTTAAGTTGTGTGCGGCTTATTCTATTCCCGCGTGCACCAAAGTTGGCAGATTTCTAAAAAAATGATTTTTCGGGCCGTTCTAAAAAAATAGAGTGGCTTTTTTTTATGTTGTCGATTGTAGTTTTATGAATTATAATTCTATTATATGGAAGACAATAAAGATAATATACTCGGGCGAAAAGTTTTTTTTGTAAACCCGGCATACTCGATAAAAAAAGATATTATTCCAGCTCTTCATAGACAGGAATTTGAAGTATATATTATTGATTCTTACAGGGATATTAAAAATTTGATGAAAATAAATCAGGGATCCGTTTTGTTTTTAAATGTTGATACACAGCTTTCAGTTGGATCCTGGTTTAATTATATCCGCACCTTTGAACGTGATGAGTTTCTTTCTTCTATTAGTCTGTCAGTCATTACGGAGAGAATGAAGCAGCAGGATATTGATGTTTTTGTAAAAAATACTCATCTAAAGGGTGGAATTATTGACATTAGTGAAGGTGGAGAAGAAGTATTAAAAAGAATTTTAGGTGTTCTTGATTCAGTTAATGCAAAAGGTATGAGACAGTATGTACGTGCCAATGTTGATTCTGATAAGGAAGCTTCTCTATTCTGGAACTATAACGGAAAAATGCATCATCTTAAGATGCTTGATATAAGTTCTGTAGGTATGGCAGTTTCAGTTCCTGCAGCACTTGCAGAACAGATTGTTGCAAAAAATTTTCTTCTTCAGGATGTAACAATGCGTCTTGGAGTTAAACAGATTCCAATTGATGCAGTAATCTATGCAATTAAAAAGACAGAATCCGGTTATATCTGGGTACTTTTACTTTTACCGAGTGCATCTTCGCAGGCAAAAAATGAAATCAGATCTTATGTAGCGGAAACAAATCAGACGGAATTGATGCTCTCAATTAACAATTTAAGACAGGATGATACAGATTATAACCTGCTTAATTATTACAATCTGGCAACAAAGCATAAGCTTAATACAACAATTTCTCCTTTTGCTTCTTTGCCAGGGCATAATGCCTGATGGAGGAGTAGGATATGTCGCTTTTTTTAAACCAAAAAAAGTCTATTCAGGAAATGATAGAAAAAGAAGATTTTGAAAATATTGTTTCTGGGCTTTCAAAAATATTTTTTCTTTTCTATATATTCGATCTGGAATCAGAAAATTTCAGGCGTCTTGCTGCAGAGGATTTTGTAGAAAATGATGTTCCCTGCGAAGGAAAAATCCAGGATGCAGTTGATTCTATTTTAAATGGTTTAACAGCTTCTGTTTCTAAAAATGATGTAAGAGAATTTCTTGATCTTTCAACACTTAAAGAAAGACTGGATAAAGAAGAATTTATTTCATGTGATTTTGACAGCAATCAATTTGGTTTCTTAAGAATGAATATGATTCTTGTTCAGCGTAATGAAAAAGCTTGTCCAAAACGTGCAGTTTTTGCTGTTCAGAAAAATGACAGTACTTCACAGAATGTCTTTGCACGCAACACAATAATCAATTCATTTACAAGCCTTTATGATTATTCATATTATGTTGATTTGAAAGATTACAGTTATGCAGCAATTATTCCTAATGAATATTTTGATGAACATATAAAGGGTGAAACAGCCAGAGAATGTTTTGAAAATTTTTCGAACTTTAGAATTGATCCGGGATTTTCTGTTCAGGTTAAGCGCTTTATTAATTTAAATACGATTTCTGAGCGCATGAAGAACTGCAATGTTATCTCTTGTGAATACAGAAAGATTAACGGTCACTGGAATAAGTGTACTTTTATTGCAGTAAAAAGAAATGCTTCTACAGGAAATATCGAAAGCGTAATTTTTGCAATTAAGAAAATCAACAGTGAAAAAGAAAAAGAACTTAGAACTCAGCATGCACTTCAAGACGCTTTTGCTGAAGCTACAATGGCAAATGATGTAAAGAAAAAGTTTTTGTCTGCAATGAGTCATGACATACGTATTCCTATGAATGGAATTATGGGTATGACTGAAGTTGCAAAGCTTTATATTGACAACAAAGAAAAAGTAAAAGATTGTCTGACAAAAATTTCAGATGCTTCAAAACAGCTCATGAATATCGTTAATGAAGTTATTGATATGAGCAGAATTGAAAACGGTGAATATACTCTTATTGAAAATGAAATTGATATTGAAAATCTTGTTTCTGAGTGTGTCGAAAAAGTAAAGCATGACTTTAGTGATAAGAATCATTTAATCAGTATCAGTTTCCAGGGATTAAAACATCGTGATGTTCTTGCTGACGGCGAAAGATTAAAAAAGGTCTTTTTAAATCTTATTGATAATGCGGTAAGATTTACACCGGCTGGAGGTTCAATAAATATTTCTCTTAAAGATAATGAGCGAAGCGATCCGGGATATTCAACTTTTGAATTTGTAATTGAAGATAATGGAATCGGTATGACGGAAGATTTCCAGCGTCATATGTTTGAACCTTTCACTCGTGAACAGATTTCGACAGAAGTTTCCAATGACGGAATGGGGCTGGGGCTTTCTATTGTAAAAAATCTTGTTCATCTTATGGATGGAAATATTTTTGTTAAGAGTCGTCTTAATGAAGGTACAACAATAACTGCAACAATGGGGCTTAAAGTTGCAAAGTTGAACGCACTCAAGGCAAAATCAAAAACTCCCGCAGAAAATACAGGTATTGAAGATGTTGATCTTAGCGGCAAGAGAGTTCTTCTTGTTGAAGATAACAGAATAAATGCAGAAATTGCAATGGAGCTTTTTAATTCACTTAATCTTGAAACAGATTACGCTCAGAATGGACTTGAAGCTGTAAGAATGTTTGAAAATTCTGAACGCAATTATTACTCTGCAATCTTCATGGATATCCAGATGCCTCTTATGGATGGATATCAGGCAACAAAAGAAATCCGAATGCTCAACAGACCAGATGCAGCAACTGTACCGATTATTGCAATGACTGCAAATACATTCAGCTCAGATGTTGATGTATGCCGCGTTGCTGGAATGAATGAGCATGTTGCAAAACCTATTGATTTTGTAAAGCTTAATGGTGTTGTCCGAAAGTTTCTTCTGTAATAAATCCTTTGTCGAATTTTTCACTCAGGATTTTTTCTGAAAACTTTTTTACTTCATCTGTAATTTCCAGACCGCAGTCATATCTCAGATAGTAAAGCCAGCACTCACTTACTTTTTTGCCATAAATTTTTTCAATAGATTCTTTGTAGCAGTACTGCTGTTCAAAATATTTTTCAGCACTAATTTTTTCATCTGTTTTGTAATCTACAAGAACAACTGTTCCGTCTGCTTTTTCAAAGAATAAATCGACAGAGCCGGTAAATAAAATATCACCAAGCATCATCTTAAAATTATTTTCTGCCTTGAAAATTCTTCCGCAGTCTTTAGCTTCTTTTGCAAGTTTACCAAGATTTCCCTCTGCAAAATTTTCTGTCATAAGTCTGCAGATTTTGTAGAGAATATCTTTTCTTTCTTTGCTGAAGTTTTCATCAAGACATTTTGAAAGCTGAATGTTCAGTGAAGAAAATTCCGGGTTTAGAATTGTACCGGTTTTTGCCCAATTCTCAAGATATGCATGAACCATGGTACCGAATGCAGCTCTGTTGAAGTTTTGTGAAGCAGCATTTTCTTCTGGAAGTTCTTCACTGTCATCATAATCTTCTTTTTCGAAGAATGAATTCAGTTCATTGTACATATCATTTTGCTTAAGATTTCTTGCTGAATCAATTTTTTCTGCGAGCTGTGATTTATTGTCTATGGAATTATGCTGAAGTTTTTCAAGAGCACTTGGAGATGAAACTTTTTCTTCTTTTGCTGCAGGAAGTTCAATCGGTTGATTATTGATTCCTTCATTGAAGAAGATTTTTCCCATTTTATTAGCAAGTTCCTGTTTTTGTTCTGTTGACGAATTCTTTGTAAGATTTTTAACTTTTGCAGAAACCGGATTCAGTTTAATAAAATCAAAAGGTGCATTTGCAGTTTCGTTGTAGTATGCTTCTTCAGCAACTTTTCCACTGTTCAATGCTTTATCTGAATAATCATTATCCTGATAAAGTCCTTTGTCAGACAAATAATAATATCTGAGGATTTTGTGCATCACAGGGCATGCGGCATCTTCTGATTTCTTTTTAAGATTATCAGATTCTGATAGAGAGCCTAGAATGTAAACTTCTTTTTTTGCACGTGTAATTGCAACGTAAATCAGTCTCTTTTCTTCTGCAAGCGCTTTATTTTTTGAAAGCTCTTTATTTTTTATATAAAAGTAATTTGTTTTGTTCGGGGAAGAAAGAGAGACTCCACTGGATTCTGATTCTTCTTCATTTTCTTCAAAATAAACGGAACCAAGTGAATCTGTTTTTATGGATGAAAATGCTCCTAAAATAAATACAGTATCAAACTCAAGTCCTTTACTCTGATGAATCGTCATTATTGTAACTGCATCATTTTTTTCAAGCGGATAATGAACATCATCTGTTTCAAGTTCAGCTTCGTCTTCATTTAATTTTGAATTTGAAATTTCTGTAGATTTGATTATTGAAAGTTGATCTACAAACCATGCAATATTTTTCCCTTGATTTTCAGCATCAACTGCAACCTGATAGAGAAGATCAAATTGTTCCCCGTAGATTTTTGTATTTTCATTCAGCTGTGTTTCATAAAAGTATCCTGTGTCATACCAGAGTTGTTCAATTGATTTTGTGATGCTTGAAGAAAGTAGAGAATATTTTTCTTTTTTGTAAAAGGATTTTGCTTTTTCAT
>JAILEY010000071.1 GCA_024687165.1 Treponema sp. | reverse complement strand
AAATCTGGAACTACTGATAGCCAGAAATCCTGGTTTAAAGTCGGTGATTATAAGATGCTTGAAAATGAAGTTGGAGGAAGTGAAACTACAAAACCTGCAGAAGTTGCCGCTGCAATTAAAGCGCTCCTGAAAGAATACAATTCCAAATCAAAAATCACTTTTGATGATATTCTTGATTTTCATGTACGCTTTGAATCTATTCACCCCTTCCAGGATGGAAACGGCCGCGTCGGTCGCTTAATTATGTTCAAGGAATGTCTTAAGCACAACATAGTTCCCTTCATAATCACAGAAGAGTTGAAGATGTACTATTACCGCGGAATCAAGAACTGGAAGGATGAGCGCGGGTATCTGAGGGATACTTGCCTTACCGGCCAAGATGCAATGAAAGCTACTTTGGATTATTTTGGAATAAAACACGAATAAATACCAGGAGGAAGCATGAAGAATATTATAAGCTCTATACTGAACTGGAAGGTTTTGAACCAAAGATTCACAGAACTTTTTTAATTAAACCTTGCCATTTCTACAGTTTATGACAGGGTTTAATATTTACTTTTCTACTGTGATTTTTTTAATTCTTAATTATTTTCTGTCTTAGAACAGAAATTTTTTTATCTGAAAAATCATTCTTTTCAACCATTTTTATAATTTCATCTGGACTGAAATTATCAGGATACAATACAACAACAGATTCATCTTCGTTCTTTAAGAAGTTGTGTTCTCCAAAATCTGTGTAGCGTGTGGCACCGATTGAAATCATAATATGTGAAGGCTTTCCGCATTCTTCAAGATATAAGTGAATATTTTCTGCAGGACCTTCATCTTTCTGTGTGTTGAATTTTTCAATGCACCAGTCCAGAAGTTTTTTGTAAATATAGCTGTATCCGCTTACCGGACTGTTTTCTCCGTATTCAAAAGCTTTTCTGTCTCGCACAAGAAAACTTGCAATTCTGTAGTGACTAAGAATTCCTTTCTTTGAAAAATCGTCAATTTTAATCAGGTTATTTGAAAGTCCCTTTGAAGCTTTTCCCCAGTTCTTTTTAAGGGAAATTTTTTTTGCACCTTCTTTACGTATTGAGCAGTCGTTGGATGCACCGAAAGCAAGCGGTGTAATTTTAGAAAGAGTATTTCCATCCCATTGTGTCTCGCAGATTAATGCACACTCAGGTTCAATCTGAAGTTTATCTTCTCCTTGCGGATATATAATTTTTTCTGTGTCAAAGGGGTAGGTATGAAGAAAAGCTGGAACTGAATTTGATTCACCCGGAATAAAAGTCGGAAAAATTGCTTTTGGAGCGTTTGCTTCTTTTGTGACAACTTTTGCAAAATCTACTGCTTCTCCGGCCTGTTCAAGATGTCCTGTAAAATTTCCTGCTATACCGAAGCATGGAATGTTTTCTAAAATAAAATTATGCATCATTTTCTTCCCTTGAAATTGATTCAACTTCCTTCACAAATTCTTCTAGGTTGTTAAAATGTTTGTAAACACTTGCAAATCGAATGTAGGCAACCTTATCAATTTTGTAAAGCTTTTTCAGTACAAGTTCTCCTAAATCCGAAGTTGAAATTTCACGCTTCTGCTTGCCCTGGGTGTAAGTCTGATCTTCAATTTCTGCAACAAGGCTGTCTTTAACATCTGTAGAAACCGGGCGTTTTTCAAGAGCCCGCTCAATTCCTTTTGCTATTTTTTCGATTTCAAAAGGCTGTCTTCTTCCGTCGCGTTTTACAACCATGAAGGGCAGTTCTTCAATTCTTTCGTAGCTTGTAAATCTTTTTCCGCAGGAAATACATTCTCTTCGTCTTCTTATGCTTTCTCCGTTTGCCATTGTACGGCTTTCAAGAACCTTGTCATCAAAGGATCCACAGAATGGACATCTCATTTTTTTTCTTCCTTATTTTTGATTGATATTAAATCGTTGAATTCGTCTTTTAATTTATTTTCAGGGTAAAGGATTTTTGCTGCAATCGGTCTGAATAAAAGTGCTGAAAGTATGCATATTCCTGTCTGTGCAACAAAAATTAATATGTTTGCAGAAAATACCTGACTGTCTTTGATGTATAGCCCGTATGCAGAAAGTCCCATTGAAAGAACAGACGCTGCTGTAATTTTAAGCGGCTCTTTTTTTTCGATTTTTTCTCTTGGATGACCTGCAATAATCCCGGAAAGTGCTGCTGCAAAAAATAAAATTGCTCCAGAAAATACATTAAAATCTTCCATGCCGTTTTTTATTGCAATGAAGATAAGAAAAAGTCCTGCAGCTCCAGCTCCCTGAATCCCACCAAGTATAAGACCTGCAATAACTGCAGCTGAATATTCAAAATTAAATTTATATAAAATAAAAATTAAAACTGAGAATAAAAAAGTTGATATCGTTCTTTTTGTCTGAAGCTTAAATCGAACAGTCATCTTTATCTTCCCTGAGAACAAAAATGATATAGACAAAAATACAGATAATCATGATGTATGCAAACCAGTCTCCAAAAACTGAATAAACTGTTTTTTCGCGTGTGTAGACTGGAATTTTTACTGTGTCTGCATATTCTTCAAACAACGGCATTTTATATATTACAGCACCATCAGGGCCTACAACAGCTGAATATCCTGAATTTGTACAGCGTACGAGCGTTGTTCTGAATTCTATGGCTCTGTAACTTGCTGCTACAAAATGTTGAATTTCTGAAGAATCTGTTTTTGACCAGGAATCATTTGTGATGTTCATGAAGACCTGGCTTCCTGCGTTGTAAAGGTCTCTGCAGACTGAAGGAAATGCATCTTCAAAGCAGATTGGGGTTGTAAAGTTTACATATGAAACCGGATTTTTCTGTTTGTTGATTATGTATTTTTCGGCTGTTTCTGCATCCCTTAAGCCGTTTTTATCAAGTGAAATATATGCGTTTCTGCTTCTGTTATAATTAAGCGGAGTTTTTTCATATTTATTTGCTTTTATCGGTACGCTGAATACGACATTCTGAAATCCGCTTTCATAAGAGAAGGATAATCCTACGTATTCATCCATAAGCTTTTTCATCAGCGGATTATCGTAAAGCGGGATTTTTTCTGCAAACGGTACAAGCTGCTTTTTTCCGTAGAAGCCGGCAAATTCTCCTTCTGCGTCAAAAAATACTGCTGAATTGCAGACTTTACTGTGCTTTTTGTCTACAACAGCGTCTCCGCCGATTATAAAAGGTGTATTTGTTCTTTTTATAAAATCATGAAGGCTTTCTTTTTCCGGAAAAACCTTGTAGTAAAAAATACTGTCTGGAAAGGATTTTTCAAGTACGCCCTCGCTCCACAAAACGATATCAGCTTTTTCTCCTTGTGCTTCCAGCTTTTTCAGACATCGTTCAGTCAGCCTTTTTGAAACAAGTATGGAATTTTCTTCTCCGGCTTCCCATGGATCGCAGTTTTGCTGAATGATTACGGCATTAAATTCTTTTTCCGCTACTCTTGGAATAAAATAGTTGTATGCTCCGTAAAGTGCTGCTCCTGCAAAAACTATAAATGTAAATTTCAAACTTATTCCAAGCTCAAAAAAGTTTATTCTTTGAGCAGAAATGTCTTTAGTTTGCCTTAAATTGATTATACATTCCGCAATCAGACATGAAAAAAGCACATATATAAAGGAAATTCCCCAGATTCCCGTGATATCTGCAATCTGTGTAAGAATTCTCCATTTGTAGGCTGCGATTGAAACTGTACCCCATGGATAAGCGAGAATCCCATTTGATTTTGAGTATTCCCAGAGAATCCAAATTGCGCAGAACCAGAGTATTTTCCAGATTACACTTACGTTTTTAAGTTTGTTTTCAGTTTTATTAAGTCTGTGAGGAAATATGTGAAAAATAATGCCGATAATCCAGCCGAAAAATGCAGTTCCTGCTGCACTTGCACCAAGAGTAAATACTGCATATCCGCGGAAATTTACCAGCCACCAGCTTGAAATTAAATGTACAGTCAGAATCTGAAGTGAAAAAAGAAAACCTGAGCGTTTATAGGTTTTGCATCCGTATGCGGCAATGTATAACGGACAGATGCTGAAAAGTGCAATAAGTGGAGAACCAAATGTATAAAAGTCGTTTGGAATGCTGAGTGCAAGAAGAGCGCCTGAAAAGATTGCATAAAAAACTTGTAAAATCGCTGATTCCATTGTATCATTTTATTAGTTTAAAAAGAAAAATTCAATAAAAAAAGAGCGGGGGGAATAATGGATAAGATTATAAAGGCACATAAGGCGGAATATGGAGTAAAGCCGGATGTCATTGCATCTGCTCCCGGAAGATTTCATCTTTGTGGCGAACATACATGGTTTTTCAGAGATAAAACTCTTTCAATGGCTGTAAATCTTCCTGTATATGTAGCAGCTTCTAAGAATTCTGATTCAACGCTTAAAATCAATTTTATTCAGGTTGATGAAAAGAAAAAGTGTCATCTTTCTTCATTGAAATATAAGAAGGAAGATAAATGGGCAAATTCAGTAAAGGCAATTTTCTTTGGATTTCAGGCATGCGGATTTAATCTTGACGGACTTGATATTACAATCAGTTCTGATATTCTTCCTCAGGCTGGATTCGGTATTTCAACTGCGATAAAAGTTGCCTGTGCATGGGTTGTTCGCGAAGTCTGCAATTTGAAATGCACTGATGCTCAGATCTTTCAGGTTTTCAACAAGGCAAACAGACAGTTTTTGAATGTTGATAATCTTGCTGCTGATTATTATGCGACTGTTTATTCTAAAGAAGATTCTTTTGTTCTTACTGATTATGCTACAAAATCGTATGATCTTCTTCCGTTCCCGTTTAAGGACAAGACTGTTCTGCTGACTGATGCAAGTGTTCCAAGAATTGTTACCTGGAATGAGGAAAGTCTTCTTCAGCCGGAAAATGTACTTCTTCTTGGTGAATTGAAAAACAGAAAAAGCAATGTTTACGGCGGTTGGGCATATGAAGAGGATTCTTCAGAGGTTAATGAGGTTTTGAGTGTTGCTTCCGAGGAAACAAAGCATCGTCTTCAGTGCATCATGTATGAGCATAAAAGTGTACTGGATTGTGTTAAGGCAATTAAAAATAATGATTTTGCATGGTTTGCACGTGCAGTAAGCAAGAGTCATGAGCATTTAAGGGATCTTTATGAAGTTTCATGCCCGGAAATTGACTGGATTATCAAGCGTATTCAGGAACTTGATGAGCATCCGGATGATTTGAGAACTCCTGTAAACTGTGGCCGTATTACTGGAAAAGGCTTTGGTCGTGGTGTTTATTCAATCCTCAGAAATCAGGATATTGAAAAATACAAGGAACGGCTTTGCGAATATGAAAGAATCTTCGGCTTTACTGCAAGCACTTATGAAGTTAAACCTGCTGGTGGAGTTCATCTTTTATGAAGCTGCTCCTCACAAATGATGATGGAATAGAGGCAGAAGGTATAAAGGTTCTTGCACGGATGCTTTCTGCAGAAAATGAAGTTTTTGTTGTTGCTCCTGATGTGAATAATTCGGCAGCATCAAACAGAATGACCATAGAAAAAGCTATGAATTTTATAAAAAAAGATATGGGCATTCCTTCAGTTAAAGATTCCTATGCATTGAGCGGAACTCCGGCCGACTGTGTTTTTTCTGGAATTGGTGTTTTTGGAAATGATTTTGATCTTGTTCTTTCCGGAATTAATAATGGCCCTAATCTTGGAACTGATATAATTTATTCCGGAACTTGTGGTGCTGCAAGGACTGCATGCTTAAACGGCCTTCCTGCACTTGCTCTTAGTGTTGATACAGGAAGCAGAGACAGCGATGACCAGAGCGGATGTCTTTATTATGAAAATCTTGCGGCCTTTGTAAAAAATAATCTTGAGCAGTTGAAAAATCTTTGTGGAAATAAAATCTTATTTGAAAATCATTCGCTTATTGAATATTTTGTTAATGTCAATGCGCCTGCGATGAAAAAATTAAAAGGCGTGAAATTTGCAAATCCATGCTACAGACGGTACTATGAAAAAATTGAACGCACTGAAAATACATCAAAGCTTGTTGGTTCGGGGAAAATTGTTTCTTACGGAAATGAAATAAATGATGCTTGTGTATGCAGTGAAGGTTACATTTCTGTATCTGTAGTGCAGAGTGAGCCGGCTTTCAAAAATATGAATACTATAGAAAATACTTTTATAATTTAGTAAAATAAAGATAATAAATTTTTGGGTGGGATTATGGCAAAAGATTTATTAGAAGACGGAGTTTCTCTTTATACGCACGGAAATTATGTAGAAGCTCTTACATATTTTCTTTCTCTTCCGGATGATTCTGGAGTTGATTCTGTTGAACTTGCATATTATCTTGGTCTTTGCTATTCCAAATTAAAACGATACGATGATGCGCTTTTGTATCTTGAACAGGTTGTTACGTCTGCACATGATACAACGGATGAAATTTTAAAGGACAGAGTGCTTCAGTGCAGATATCTTCTTGCCGTTATTTATTGTCTCAGCGGCAGAAAAAAACTTGCAGATTATGAATTGAATAAGCTTCTTGAGACCGGGTATAAATTGTCATCGGTTTATGCATCTCTTGCATATGTTGCCTGGGAACAGGAAAATGTTGAGCTTAGTCTTGAATATTATGAAAAGGCTCTTGCTGAAGATGAAAATAATCCTACTGCACTCAATGGTATGGGATATGTACTTGCCTGTGAGGACAGGGATCTGACAAAGGCTCTTTCATGCTGTAAAAAGGCTCTTGAAATTTTACCGGACAGCGTTGCATGTCTTGACAGTCTTGGCTGGGTCTATTGCCGTATGGGGCTTTTTGATGAAGCTAAAAAATATTTGAACAGGGCAAAAAAAGCTGACAGTTCAAATCCGGTAATTCTTGAGCATTTGAGAGTTGCAGAACTCGGTGAAGAATAAGGATTTTGTATATGATGAATATTAAGAAAATATTTGTTTTTGGTCTGATTTTTACAGCTTCCTTTCTTGCATTTGCACAGAAAAATCTTAAGGATATGTCCAGTGACGAAGGAAAATCTACACGCTCTGGAAATGCAAGTTTTGCGGAGGAAGAATTTCGCCGTGGTGTACAAAGCTATTACAGGGGTGCTTTCAATGAAAGTATTCTTGAATTTGAAAAGGCTCTTTCATATCTTCCCGGAGAACCTCTTGTTCTTGACTGGCTTGGTAAGGCTTATTATAAGGCCGGTATTGAAGGAGCAGCTCTTCAGCAGTGGAATTATGCAAAGGAATTGGGTTATGGCGGAATACTTCTTCAGAATAGAATTGAAATAGTAAGTGACAGACGCATTACTGATGAAAGTGTTTTTAATTCTCAAAAATATACTGAAACAGGCAGCTTCCCTCACATTAATGAAAATAAAAAGTTTCTTTACAGCAGACCGATTTCAGTTCTTGCAAATAAGGACGGCTCAATCTGGGTTGCCGCATATGCAAGCAATGAACTTGTAAAATTTGATGTAAACGGTTCTCTTATAAAAAGAGCTCGAGGTTCAATTGGTGGACTTGATCGTCCGATGGATGTTATCAGACTGTCAAATGGAAATCTTGCGGTTTCAGAGTTTGCGGGAGACAGAATCAGTATTCTTGGCGCAGACGGTTCATTCAAAAAAACAATGGGTTCTAAGGGGCGCGGAGAAGGTCAGTTTGTTGGTCCTCAGTATCTTGCAGAAGATGAGTTTGGAAATCTTTATGTATCTGATTTTGGAAATTCAAGAATTACAGTTCTTGATGCTGATGGAAACGGACTTCTTTCATTCGGTTCAAAAACACAGGATTTTGAAGGCTTTAAATCTCCGACAGGAGTTGCAGTTTGCGGCGAAAGAATTTTTGTTGCGGACAGCATAAGCGGTGCAATTTATGAGTTTGATAGAGCTGGAAATTATACAGGAGTTCTTGTAAATGAAAAAACTTTTGTACGTCCTGAAAGCTTAAAAATCTGGGGAACATATCTTCTTGTAACTGACAGAAATAAAATCTGCATTGTGGATACAGGTGATGGCTCAGTTTATGAATGTGCAGGGACCGGAAACGGAAGCTCACTTACAAGTGCAGTTTTTGACAGAAACGGGAATATCGTTGTAACAGATTTTAAAAATAATGAAGTCTGCATTCTTTCAAAAATGACTGAACTTGTAGGCGGATTCTTTGTTCAGTTTGAGCGCGTTGATACTTCAAAATTCCCGGAAGTGACTGTTGAGGTTCGCGTTGAAAACAGAAGCCGTCAGCCTGTAGTTGGTCTTAATGAACAGAACTTTGTTGTTACAGAAAATAAGCAGCCTGTAAAAAATCTTGAATATCTTGGTTCTTCAGACAGTAATGAAATTGCTGACATTACTCTCATAATTGACAGAAGTGTGACAATGAGAAAATATCGTGAGCAGCTTGATAGTGCCGTTCATGAAATCACAGCTTCAATGGAAGGTAAGGGAACTGTAAATATTGTTACCTGCGGAGAAGTTCCTGTTCTTGAATATACTGGAAATCCTGTAAAGCTTTCTGAGTTCTCTTCAACATCACTTAAAAATGGATTTACTCAAAATGCTTCACTTGATCTTGCACTTCGCCTTGCATCAAATGGTCTGATCAATGCAGAAAGAAAACGCGGAATAATTTACATTACTGCGGGAGATGTAAGTCAGCAGGCATTTACAAAATATGCAATTTCTGATTTGACAACGTTCATGAATAATAATTCAATTTCTTTCAGTACAATTCTTTTGAATCAGAGTTCACCGGCAAAAGAAATTTCATACATCACGGATTCCACTAACGGTCAAATCTATTATATTTACAGACCTGAAGGACTTTCTGGAGTAATTAAAGATATTATTGATCTTCCATCGGGACTTTATTTGTTCAGATATGAGTCTCAGCAGAAAACTGAATACGGTTTGAAGTATCTTCCTGTAGAAATTGAAACTTATCTTTTAAATAGATCTGGTCGCGATGAAACAGGATATTTTGCTCCTCTTGAATAAGATTTAAATTATTCGTTTTTTAAGAGCCTTGCCTTTCTAACTTTGAGGGCAGGGTTTTTATTTTCCATATCAAAAAGTACTTTTTCAAGCTTTGATTTTTTTTCATTTTTTTCGTTGAACATCTGGCCCTGAACAAGATTTTCTCTGCTTTCGACATTTAAAACTCCTACACCTAGAAGACGTATGCCTCTGTTTTGTTCAGCCTTTCTTGAATATAAATTTTTGCATTTTTCATAGAGATCATCAGCGTTATTTACAGGAACGTCAAATGTTTCCTGGATGCTGACGGTTTTAAAATCATCGTACCTGATTTTTATACAGACTGTTCTGCTTCTGCAATTTTCGTGGTGCATTCTCCAGCTGACGTGAAATGAAAGCTCCATCAGTGAGGTATCGATTGCATATCTGTCCATGAGATCAAATTCAAAAGTCCGCTCAGCGCTTATTGAATGGCTTTTAGCTTCTTCACCAAAAACCATATCTTTGTTTCCTCTTACGGCATTGTAGAGAAAAGAGCCCATGCTGTTCCCAAAAATCGTAGAGAGAAGGCTAATGCTTTTTGAATGAATTTCTTTTGTTGTGTTCAGTCCTGAATTTTTCAGCCTTTCAAGAGTTTTTGTTCCTGCCCCCCAGAGTTTTTCCAGTGGAAGTGAAAGCATAAATTCTTCTTCTTTTCCGTCTGGAACAAAAGTAAGTCCGTCAGGCTTTTTAAATCCTGAAGCAATTTTTGCAACGTACATCGAACTTGAAATCCCGCAGCTTACTGTAAGACCTGTTTCTTTTTTTACATGTTCTTTTATTTTTTCAGCGACTTCAACTGCGCTTCCCATGAGTTTTTCAGTTCCCCGTAAATCAATAAAAGCTTCATCAATTGACATTTGAATTACATTTGGAGAATACATTGAAAATATCTGCATGATCTGCTTTGAGGTTTCTGCATAGTGAGCATAATTTCCGCGTATGAAAATTCCGTTCGGGCATAATGAGTATGCTTTAAAAATCGGCATGGCGGAATGAACTCCATATTTTCTTGCTTCATAAGATGCTGTAGAAACAACAGATCTTCTGTCCCCCGGTAGTCCTCCGATGATTACCGGTTTTCCTTTAAGGCTCGGATTATCACGCTGTTCAACTGAAGCGAAAAAAGCGTCAAGGTCTATGTGTATAAAATAATTTCCGCCTGAAAAGCTCATTGTACAACATCCGAAAGTTGAATCTGTTTTTTATAATGAAAGGCTCTGTTTTCATCTTCTTTTGTATACAATGAAATGCTTATTATGCTTTCATTTTTAGGTTCGGTTGTATAGTTTATTCTGATGTCTTTTGAACTCCAGTCCGGGATTTTAATTACTGCTTCATTCTGCTGTGAAAAATTATATTCATAATTGCATTCGTAAAATGGTGTTGATGAAGGATTTTTTATTGTAACAAGACACCTTGCAATTACGGCTCCTTCTGGAACTCCGATTGTAATTTCTCTTGAAAGCAGGTCCATGTATTTTGTGTCTTTTACTGAAGTTTTTATAAAATCGCTGTCAGTCTTTTCTGTTACTGGAACATAACTGCTTAAAATGTTTTCCAGTTTTTCTTTACTGCGGATTTTCAGCGGAATAAAAATTATTGAAGAAAAAATCACTGTTGCAAAAAGGGAAAGGGAAGCAATCTTTAAATGCTTTGAAAGCACTCTGTCATTTTTTATTGCTTCCGGAAGATGGCTTACAAGAGTTATTCTTGTCCATTGAAGAACAAAGCCTGTAAGTATAAATGACAGCACCAGATTTTTCATAAAAGAAGATTTTGAATATTCCTGGAATTTCATGATTGTAAAATAATCAGAATTAAGCAGGAAAATATAAGGCAGCATCATTGCAAGAAAATAGGTTATATTCATTGCTGTTGATTTTGCATTTTTTGAAAAATAAGTAATCAGATAAATCAGCAGAAATACATAAGTCAGGCTCAGGTAAATGTTTGTGAAAAAAAAGAATGTAAGTGAGCTGACTATAATTTTATGAAAGGCGTTTGCAAAGACTGATATTCTGATTTTGTAGGCAACATGATAGGCCGTTATAAAAAACATCAGGAATACTGTCAGTGCGATTTTAAGTGAGAATCCAAGAATAATATTTCTTCCTGAAAAATTAAAAATCTTCTGGAATATAGTTAAAAAAATGGAACAGATAAAAATATAAAGCGGAATGAAAAACCATGTTCGTTTTATATCTTTAAGTGATGCAAGATTCAGCGATTTGTTGCTTAAAAATGCAAAGGCGAGTGAAGAAATAATCAGTATTGAAACAATGATGTAAATTACAATCTGCCAGGCTTCGTTTATGAAGATATTAAATTTGCCGGCTGGAACAAAGCTGTAGTTTCTGCTCCAGACTGTGGTTCTGTTTTCTTTAATCTGATCTTCAAGCGTTGTAAGCATTTTAAGATCGTTTTCTGATGCATCCGAAGAAATACAGATTGCTGCAATTCCGTTTGAATGAAAGTCATCTAGATTTGTGTTTGTCTGAATAGTCTTTTTAATTGAAACTTTTATATCATTTGATTTGAATGCATTTGCTGCAGATTTTACAAGCCACAGAGGCGCGATGTCAGTACGTGATTTTGTATAGATTGATTGTGAAAGCCTTTTTTTATCTTTTACGATTATTGCGCAGGATAGGGCTGGTTCATAAATTGAAGATGCATAATTTTCAATTCCTGTTTCAATATTAAATTGTCCCGGCAGAAGAAATGTCTGTGAATCAGGGCAGAACAAAATGCTGCAGTTGTATGGAAGCTTCTGATCTTTTGTCCTTTTTAAGAATTCCATACAGAATGACTGGTTTTCCTGAAAAAAATCCTGGAAGAATACAAATGTTACGTTTCTTATCTGATTTCTTGTGTCTGTTTGATTTTCAGCTGCAGATATATTTTTCTCACGGTCTCTTCTGAATGTGACTACAATGTTTTCCGGAAATCCATCCTGTGAAGAAAGTCTGATTGTTCTTACATTATAGCCTTTTGCTGTTACTGTTTCCTTAATATAATCTGAAAGTTTTCTTCCATAGAGTGATTCTGAAGAAAAAACGGAACAGAGTGCATTAAAGAGAAAAAAAACGGAAAAAATCAGTCTTGCCTGACATTTAAGCATAATAAATAGTATCATTATTCCATGTTTTGGTCGATATGAAATGATTTTCAACCTGTTTTATTAAATATAAAATGTTATTCTTTACAATCTGGACTGATTGCTGTAAAATAGTAGAATACTATAGGAGCACGCTTGATGGCTGAGAAGAAAAAGTTCATATTGGATTTACCTTTGAAGGTTATTTTGACAGAAGAAGGAACATCTCACTTTTTGAGCCATAAGAAGCAGCTTTTAAATCTGAAGCTTGCGGATAATCGTTCTGCTCACGGTGTAAGTATGGAGCATTTTTCTCCAGGCTCTCTTCAGAATATGATTCTTCTTGACTACATCTCAAAGATGGAAATTTCAATGCCGGAATTTGTTTCCCGCCGTCAGGAAGTTATGGATCTTTCTAAATTAATCGTTTTTTCAATTCTTTATAAACAGATGGACAGGGAAGTGTATTCTGAACTCATCAAATGCGAGTGTGTAAGACTTCATAACCGTGCAAATCCGTCTTCACTTATCGATGAAAAAACTGTAATCCCTGATAAAACACTTCGTGCAACTCTTGCCATGAAGGATGCAACAATTCAGGCTGCAAAAAAAACAATTCTTGATCCTGTATGGAAAGGAATTATGTCAAATTCTGAATACACTCCGGAAGAAAAGAATGTTTATCTTTTGATGACTGAGAAATTCCTTAACAGACTCAGTTTGATGAACTGGTTTATTATTGTAAAATTTTATAAATCTGAAGGCTTTACAGAAATCCTGTCAATTTTAAGACAGTATCTTGCAACATATATGACAAAATCTAAGGTTGCGGAATATATTTCCGTAATGGTAATGGAGCTTGCACTTAACAGCGAAAATAACAATATTCGAAAGGCTGCAAAATATCTTTACAAGGGAATTGATAATTCTGATACATTGATTTTTGATCCTGAAGTAAGACAGAAGATTGTAAAGGAACTTCAGAGAAAACATGAACTTGTATTTCTTTCATGGTCTCTTGGTGGAGGTTCATCTTCAATCGGTAAGCAGGGACTTTTACAGATTACGCTTTATAACAAGGATGATGAGTTTCAGGAAGTTAAGGAAAATCTTGAGAGTAAGATGTCTGCAAACCTGAAGAAAAAATCCCTTATTGACTTCTATAAACAGATGCCTGAAGGTCAGGAAGGAACTGATCTTGGTCTGTATTATTTCTCTTATCTTGAAGATGCTTGTAAGAAAGTAAACGTAAAGTTTGAATCTATCGTAAATCAGTCTTCTCAGAGTGACCTTACAGTCATCAACTTAAAATTCAATTTCTGATTGATATGGGTCAACGTCACAGGTTCTTGAAAGAATTTCCAGCACTTTTACTCTTTGTTTTTCTCGTTTCATCATGTTCAAATGAAATGCCTTCTATGGATTATGTAAAGGCTACTGTAATCGTTGAATACGAAAACGAAGATTCATTGCCTGTAGGAAGATTTTCAGTTTTTGCAGGACTTTCAAGTGACAGCAGGTATGCAAAATCGATCTTTGTTCAGCATGAAAACAGCGGGCTTGAATGGAATTGTTTTGAGCCTTTTTTGTTTACTTCTTCAGATTCAAAAAACTGGGTCGGTTATACAAAATTTCAGCTTCCACGGGGATTTTCAGTTCCAGAAGGAAATTATAAGATGACATATGAGGATAAAGGTGAAAATGAAGTCAGTCTTTCTTTTGACCTTTCATCTTCTGATGAATATATGGGGTATAAAGCTTCTCAGTATCCTGAAGTGCTAAAAAATTACAGAAAGCGTATGGCCCTTTATTCAAATACCGGTGACCTTTTGTTCTATGGAGAAAAAAAGAAAAACTGGAAAAAGAATCAGGATATTTTTGCTGATTATTCAAATGCCTGTGTAAGCCGAGACTGTTATCTTGTTGAAGGAGGAAGCGTCTTGATTCTTCTTCCTTCAGTTGATCTTGAAAATAACAATTATAAATAGGAGAAATTATGTCTAGTGGAGACGGGGGGAATATTTCCCAGAATGAAGAAACAACGGGATTTTTCAGAAGACCTGTAAGAACATTTGTAATCAGGGCTGGAAGAATGTCAGAAAGCGAAAAACGCAATTTTGATGAACTTCAGCAGGTGTGGTGCATTCCTTTTGAACATAAGACTTTGAACTACACAGAGATTTTCAATAATACAAATCCTGTAACGATGGAAATCGGGTTTGGTATGGGACATGCAACTGGAATTATTGCAGAAAATAATCCTGATATGAATTATATCGGAAGTGAAGTTCATGTTCCGGGAGTAGGCCGCCTTCTTGGTGATATTAAAAACAGAGGACTTAAGAATCTTTATATAATCAAGCACGATGCTCTTGAAATTCTTGAAACAATGATTCCTGATGATTCTCTTGCCGCATTCCACATTTTCTTTCCAGATCCATGGCCGAAGAAAAAACATCATAAAAGACGTATGTTGCAGCGTCCGCGTACTGATCTTCTTGCAAAAAAACTTGCACCAGGCGGATATCTTTATTTTGCAACAGACTGGCAGGAATATGCAGAAAGTGCTCTCGAAGAACTTACATTGACTGAAGGTCTTGTGAATAAATATGAATCTTTCGCACCACATCAGGAATGGAGACCAAGAACAAAGTTTGAGCAGAAAGGAATTGATGCCGGTAGAGATATTTATGAGCTTATGTTTATAAAAAAAGAAAAATAAAAAGATAAAGTGGTGGGTGAAATGGATTTATTTGATATTGATGAAGCTGAAAAAATAAGCAGAAAAAAAATTGCAGACTCAGCTGTTGCACGCATTGCAGAACTTGAAAAACTCATTCAGAAATATCAATCATCTTATTATAATGGTGAAGCTGAAATTTCTGATGCAGATTTTGATGCATTGTGGGACGAACTAAAAAGATTAGATCCATCTAACCCGATTCTTCATAAAGTTGGAGCTGACAGCGGAAATTTTGAAAAGGCTCCTCATGTAATGCCGATGGGCAGTCAGGAAAAGGCAGCTAACTCTGAAGAATTTCTTGCATGGGCTGAAAAACATAATTACAGTGAATATCTTGTAGAATATAAACTCGACGGAGCAAGTCTTGAGCTTCAGTATGCACAGGGAGTTTTACTTCGTGCAGTAACACGCGGAGATGGTTCAGTAGGGGACGTGATTACTGATAATGCCGTGAAAATGAAGGGCGTTGTAAAAAATATTTCTCCTTCTTTTACGGGTGGAATCCGTGGTGAAGTTATAATGACTCACAGTGTTCACAGGCAGTACTTTTCAGATAAGGCAAACTGCCGTAATGCTGCAAATGGACTGATGAAAAGAAAAGACGGTGACGGAAGTGAATTTCTTGAACTTATAGCATATGACGTGTGGGCTACGGAAGGTGAGCAGCCGTTCAAGGATGAAGAAGAAAAACTTAAGTTTCTGAAAGATAACGGATTTAATTCTGTTCCGTTAAAAATCTGCAATTCCGCACAGGAAGTTATTGATTATCGGTCTTCTGTAATGGAAGAGAGAAAAAATCTTGAGTATGATATCGATGGACTTGTTATAAAAGAGAGAACTGTAAATCATGAAGACGCAAGCAGAGCTCGTCCTGACAGACAGATAGCCTTTAAGTTTTCGCTTGAGGAAGCCGTAAGTATTCTTCGTGATGTTGAATGGAATGAAAGCGGCGCAACTTATACTCCTGTTGCTGTTTTTGATCCTGTTGAATTAAACGGAACTACAGTAAAGCGCGCAAGCCTTGTAAATACAAATACAATCAATTCGCTGAATATAAAAATCGGAAGTCATGTTGTTGTTGTAAAGCGTGGAGAAATCATTCCGAAGATTGAAAGTGTTCTGCCTGCTGCTGGTGGTGAAAATCTTTCTGAAATAAAAGTTCCTTCTGTCTGCGAGTGTTGTAAAAGTCCGCTTGTTGATGAAGGTACACGTCTTTTCTGTCCGAACAAAAGCTGCTCAAAGAAAATTCTTCATCGCCTTTTGAAATGGGTAAGTGTTGCTGATATCCGTGATCTTGGTGAAACTTTAATAACGGATCTGTTTAATTCAAAAAAAATAAAATGTATAAGCGATCTTTATAAGCTTACTGTAGAAGACCTTACTCCTTTTTTCCTTGATGAAGAGAGTATCAGAAAAGAAAAAAAATCTCTTGGTGCGAAAAAAGTTTTTGAATCAATTCAGTCCAGAAAAAAACTCAGCCTTTCAAAATTTATCGCAGGTCTTGATATTGAAGGAATTGGTGAGGTTGTTGTTGATTCTCTTATTGCGGGTGGATTTAATACACTTGATAAGATTCTTGCAGCTGGTGAAGAAGAAATTGCAGCTGTGTATCGGTTTGCTGAAATAACTGCACACACACTTGTCAGCGGCCTTAAAGAGGTTGATGATGAAATTGAAGCTCTTGTCGGTGGAGGAATAATTTCTGTCATATCAAATGAAGGCGGAAAATTCAGCGGAAAGTCCTTTTGTTTTACCGGTGAACTTAATTCCATGAAACGCTCTGATGCTCAGAATCTTGTTAAGGAAAATGGCGGCGCTGTAAAATCTTCAGTTGTAAAGGGATTGTCTTATCTTGTTACAAATGATGTTTCAAGCGGCTCAAGTAAAAATAAAAAAGCCGCTGAGCTTGGAATTCCAGTCATCAACGAAGAACAGTTTCTTGCTCTTGTTAATGGCTGAAATAATTTTTTTTAGTTTTCGCAGTTAAAATTTTCTACAAAGAAATCAGGACTTACAGCTTCCATATTGAGCCTTATTTCCCAATGAAGGTGAGGGCCTGTTGCAAGACCTGTTGCACCGCTTAATCCTATAAGCTGTCCAGGTTTTACGATGTCTCCTTCTTTAACTTTAGTTTCGCTCATGTGATAGTAGAGACTGTAGAGTCCTGGAAGATGTTCAATGACAATACTCCAGCCGGTAGAAACTCTGTTTTCTTTTAATACAACACGACCTGCTCCACACGATGTTACTTTTGTACCTGTTGGAACTCCGTAGTCAATTCCGAAGTGAAGGTTAGTAGATGTTTTACCTGTTGTGTATTTAAAAGTTCTTCTGTCGCCGAAAAATGATGTTCTTCTTGTTGCTGTTGTTGGTGCAGTGAAATTGCTAAGCTGATAAATAGAGGACGTATTTTTTGTTTCAAGAATTGCATTAAGACGTGCAATCTGATCCATACGTTTTGTGCTTGTGTCAGTTTTTATCGCAGTGTTCTGTTCATTCAGTTCGATGATCTCTTCTACAAAATCCTTATGCTCAAGAGTGAACGGAAGATCGAATTCCATTTTCTTTTTTCCATAGAGATTATAAACAACCTTGAGTGAGCATTTTGTTTCTTCAGTCCACCATGTTGAAAGAGGAATTCCTGTAAGCATTGTAAGGTCTTTGTCTTCTTTTGATATTGCATAGAATTCACTTGATCTTGTTGTTTTTCCATTTACTAAAAATTCAAGAGTTGCAGTTGTTGCAAGAAATTCTTTTTTAGAAACTCTCGATTTTGAATTTCTGCTGAAATTGATTTTTACAAATACGGCGTCACCCGGTTTTGCAATTTCGTTATATCTTAAATTAAGATCGTAGTCAGCACCTTTGAATATCGCTTCCTTTGCAAAAGCAGATATTGAAAAAAGAAGTGATGCAAGTAATGTCACAGCAATTTTTTTAATTTTAATCATTTGATTCTCCTATTGTAGAAAGTTTTATATCAGAAAGCATAATCTGAGGCGTTTCCATTCCGTTGAACATATTTCTTTCAATAGAAAACAGAATGTCTATCTTATCGCCGACGTCAAATTCATTGTGAAGTTTTTCTCCTGCTCCCCACATTATGCACGGCCATTTTGTGTTACCGCAGTCAACAGTCACTTTAAGATGCTGTCGTTCGGTTTTTCCCATGACCATTCCCTGTATTATCGGCAGATTCTTTGCCATAAATAAAAGAGGTTCGCTTGAATTTCCAGACGGTTCAAAAATATCGCAGATTTTCAAAAGATCTGCTGTTATCATTTCTGCAGGAAGTTCTGCATCTACAAAAATTTCTTTTTCTTCCTGTTCAAGATTAATTCTTGAAGAATATTCTTTAAGCTTTGAAAGGAAGAGTTCAAGATTTTCTGCTTTCAGACTAAAGCCTGCTGCATAGTTGTGACCGCCGTGGCTCAGGAAAATATCTTTCATTTCTTCAAGCATTTGTGTTACATCAAATCCGCGGCAGCTTCTCATTGAACCGCATATAATGTCGTTAACTTTTGTCATTGTTATTGAAGGAATTTTGTTTTCAGACATAAAGCGTCCTGCAAGAATTCCTGAAACGCCTTTGAAAATTCTTTCATCATAAACAACACAAAGTTTTCCATTATATTTTGTAATAGAATCCTTTGCCTGCTGTCTTGCAATCTCTTCACCTTTATCTGTGTATTCTTTCCGCTGTGAATTAAGTTCGCTGATTTTTTTTGCAAGATTGTTTCTGTAGGATGAATCATTTGAAGTAAATAGATCGACTGCAATTGATGCAAGGCCCATTCTTCCTGCAGAATTGATTGCCGGCGTGAGAGTCCATCCAAAATCTTTTGCTGTAATTCTTTTTCCGGTAAGATTCAGTTCTGCCATAAGTTCAGCGAGACCTTTTCTGATTTTTCCTTTGTTTATTGAATTAATTGCATTTTTCATGAAAAGGCGGTTTTCGTTTATAATCGGCATTACGTCTGCAACAGCTGCAAGGGATACAAGCTGAAGATCCATTTCTTCTTCAGCTGCAAATTCAGGATGTTCCTTTTTCAGCTCCATGTTTGCGTAAGTTACAAAAATGTTATAAAAGCCTCCGATTTCAGTCGGCTCATGATTTCCGTATTTTGCAATCTTTGACTGAAGTTTAATTTGCGAAAGAGGAATTTTGCTTAGCTGCGGATATATCGATGAGATTTCCGATTGAATATCAAGCATTGAAAATTGAGCTCCGTATCCAAAAGCCTGTGTTAAAAGTGTTGAATTTAATTTTGCGTCCCAGACAAGAATAAGCTGTCCTTCAAGATATTTTGGAAGCCTTGATTCAGAAATTGATTTTGTGCCCGGAGTAATTGTTTCAGACATTCTGCTTTGAGGTACAAGATTTTTTAATTTGATGCAGTCAATCGTGATTGATGAACCTTCTGTTTTTGCATTAAGAAGCGTTACGTCAGTTTTATACCAGCGGCTTTTTGAAAATCTCAATGCACTGATAAGCTTGTAAACTGCGGCACACCCTGAAATCTCTTCAAACGGATAGCCGGAGAGAGGAACTTTTGCATTAATTATAATTGCCTCTTCCGGGATTTCACTTTGCGGGTTGTGATGATCTACGACAATTACATCGATTCCAAGTTCTGCTGCATGTGAAATTTCTGCATTGTTTGCAATTCCGCAATCAACTGTGATTATCAGAGAGCCGTATTCTGCTGCAAATTCATCAACAGCTTCCATGGAAAGTCCGTATGCATCATCTCCTACAGGAACCTTAAATCTTACATCAACACCCATTGAAACAAGACAGTCATAAAGAATTGTAGTTGCAGTAACACCGTCTACGTCCTTGTCTCCAAAAATCAGGACTTTTTCTTTTTCGCCACTTTCATCATCTTTATCCGGAACGGCCTGAAGGATTCTGTCAACAGCATCTTCCATTGAATTAAACAGAAAAGGATTGTGCTGAAACCTTAAATCATTTTCCATGTAAAAAAGAATGTCTTTTCCGTTTGTAATACCGCGTCGTGCAAAAATAGTTGCGGTCAGCATGTCTAAGTTGAATTTTTTCTGAAGCTGTTCAACAGTTGATTTTAAAACTGTTTTTTTATTCCAAAGTGTCAATTTTATCCCCGTATAATATTCTTTAATTATACTGAATTTTGTTTAAAATTGCCAATTTATAGAATTCCCATTCCGCTTTCCAGACTGTCCAGTTTTGTTTCGCAGGCTTTTTCAATCAGGTGATATAAAAGCTGTTTAAGTTTAAATGCAGATACTGAAGGTAAAAGAAGGGATCTGACTTTGCCCGGTGAAAGTTCATTTATTGCTGCAAGATAGGTGAGTCCATTTACATCGATTATGAATTTTGCTGATTCATCTTTTTCTTTTGTCGGGAAAAAAGGCAGACAGTCGTCGCATACAAATCCCTGTTTTGATTCTATGTATGCACTGTTAAGTTTTGTGCTTAATAAAAAGTTTCCGCATGAAACGCATTCTTTTGCATCAGGTTGAATTCCAAGAAGCCCAAGATATCTCCAGATAAATCTTAAAAGTCCGAGACGTGATTCGTTTTCTTCACTGATTTCCATTCCGTCAAGCAGTGAATTTAAGAGAAGAAACGCAAGCTTGCTGTCACCGCCGCATTTTGTTTTTATTACAATTTCTGCTGCAAGGTTTGCTGCCCATGATTTAAACAAATTTGTCCTGAATGAGAGGTGGCAGTTCTTTGCGTCGAAGTCAGTAATTTTTGTAGATTTTTTTACGTTGTCACTGTAAACATAAATCGTACCGCTGTAAAATGGCTGAACAAGAGATCTCAGTTTGCTTTTAGGACCACCATAAAGGACTGCAGAAAAAATTCCTTCTTCACACAGATAGTTTGCAATCCTGTTGTTTTCTCCGAATTCTTTTACTGTAAGGATTATTGCATTCTGACTTTTGTTTCTTTCTGCCATGAAACCTATCTTAAAAGTAATTTATTTTTTTATCAATGAATGATGAAAATTATTTTTATTTTCAATATAATGTTTTCAAAGGAAACCGGGAGATGAATGTTTTTAACGATGATAAAATAGTTATTCAGGGTGCAAGAGAGCACAATTTAAAAAATATAAATGTTGAGCTTCCACGTAATAAACTTGTTGTAATTTCAGGGCTTTCTGGAAGCGGAAAATCTTCACTGGCATTTGATACGCTTTTTGCAGAAGGTCAGCGTCGTTACATGGAAAGTCTTTCTTCTTATGCACGACAGTTTCTTGGAAGAATGGATAAGCCTGATGTTGATTTCATTACGGGGCTCTCTCCTGCAATTTCAATCGAACAGAAAACAACTCATAAAAATCCGCGGTCAACAGTAGGAACTGTGACAGAAATTTATGACTATTACCGTCTTCTGTTTGCACGAATAGGAAAAGCACATTGTCCTGAATGCGGCAGGGAAATTAATGAGCAGTCGGTTGATCAGATTATAGATTCAATTCTTTCCTGGGAAGAAGGTGCTAAACTTACGCTTCTTGCACCTGTCATTAAAGGCAGAAAAGGTGAGCATACAAAAATTATTGAAGATGCAAAAAAATCTGGTTTTGTCCGCGCCAGAATCGACGGCATAATGACTGATCTTGAAGATTCTATAAAACTTGATAAGCAGAAAAAGCATACAATTGAAATCGTTGTTGACAGAATTGTTTTGAAAAAAGAAAACAGAAAGCGTCTTGCAGATTCTGTTGAGACTGCTTTAAATACTTCAAGTGGAATTCTTCTTGTTCTTCGACGAACGGAAATCAACGGTGAGCAGACTGAAGATGAAGTTTTTTTCAGCCAGAAGAATGCTTGTCCTGATTGTGGAATTTCAATTCCTGAACTTCAGCCTAGACTTTTTAGTTTTAACAATCCGTTTGGAGCCTGTCCTGAATGCACAGGTCTTGGCGAAAAAATGGAGTTCAATCCAAAGCTGATAATTCCTGATTTAAGCAAGTCATTTAATGAAGGCGGAATTACTTTTTATAATCCGGACAGTGAATGGAACAGTACGCTTTTTACAGCAATTGCAGAAGAAGCCGGATTTACGCTCGACACTCCTTTGAATAAGCTTACAAAAAAACAGTATGACTACCTGTGGAATGGAGATGAAAATAAAATCCTCAGCTGGACTTACAGAAAGCAAAGTGGTGAAGGATACAGTAAGTACAGTCGTCCATGGCCGGGTATTCTTGCAGACATGAAGAGACGTTATGCGGAAGCGTGGGGAGATGCTCAGAAAGAGCGTATGGAAGAAAGATTCATGTCTCATTGTGAATGTTCTTTATGTAAAGGTAAACGATTAAGAAAAGAAGCTTTAGGCGTTACAGTTGGTGGAAAGGATATCTGGTCTCTTACAGAATTGAGCGTTCAGGAGACAATTGATTTTTTTGAAAAGCTGAAGCTTACTCCTACTGAAGAAAAAATTGCCGCACAGGTTCTTAAGGAAATAAAAGCACGTCTTTCGTTTTTGAAAAATGTTGGTCTTGAATATCTTACTCTTGAACGTTCTGCTGCAACATTAAGCGGTGGTGAGGCTCAGCGAATAAGACTTTCTACACAGATTGGAAGCGGACTCACAGGAGTTATGTACATTCTTGACGAGCCTTCAATCGGTCTTCATCAGCGTGATAATGAAAGGCTTATAGAATCTCTCCTGCATTTACGAAATCTTGGAAATACCGTTATTGTTGTTGAGCATGATGAGCAGACTTTAATGACTGCAGATTATCTTATTGATATCGGTCCTGGGCCTGGTGTTCATGGTGGACAGGTTACTGCAGCAGGTACTCCGCAGGAAGTAATGAAAATTGAAAGTTCTCTTACAGGTCAGTATCTTGCAGGAAAAATTAGAATGAAAATTCCAGAAATCCGAAGAAAAGGAAATGGAAATTTTATTGAGCTTTCTGGAGTCAGTGAACATAATCTTAAAAATATAGATATTAAAATTCCTCTTGGTGCTTTTACATGCATTACCGGTGTTTCTGGAAGCGGAAAATCAACTTTGCTGAATGACGTATTTTATCCTGCAGCAAGCAATAAAATCATGGGAACAGAATATGATGTTGGTGCTTTCTCAACAATTTCTGGACTTGAAAATATTGATAAAGTTATAAATATTGACCAGAGCCCGATTGGAAGAACACCTCGTTCTAATCCTGTTACATACATTGGTGTTTTTGATAAAATTCGCGAGTTGTATTCAATGCTTCCTGAAGCAAAAGCAAAAGGCTACAAGAGCGGAAGATTCAGCTTCAATGTAAAAGGCGGTAGATGCGAGAACTGTCAGGGTGCTGGAACAATTACAATCGAAATGAATTTTCTGCCGGATGTTTTTATTCAGTGTGATGTCTGTAAAGGTAAGAGATTCAACAAGGAAACTCTTGAAGTTCTTTATAAAGGAAAATCAATCAGTGATGTTCTTGATATGACGATTGAAGATGCTGCTGATTTTTTTGCAGGCATTCCACATATTGCAAGAAAACTTGAGACTTTGAAATCAGTTGGTCTTGGATATATTCAGCTTGGACAAAATGCACTTACACTTTCAGGCGGTGAAGCTCAGCGTGTAAAGCTTGCTGCAGAACTTTCAAAGCCGTCTACGGGAAAAACTCTTTATATTCTTGATGAGCCTACAACAGGACTTCATTTTGTTGACATTAAGCAGCTGATGACAGTTATTCAGCAGCTTGTTGATAAGGGAAATACTGTTGTGATGATTGAACATAATCTTGATGTTATTGCTCAGTCTGATTACATTATTGACCTTGGACCTGAAGGCGGAAGCGGGGGCGGACAGATAATTGCAACAGGAACTCCGGAAGAAGTTTCTAAAAATAAAAAATCATATACTGGAAAATTTGTTGCAGAACTTTTAAAAAGAGAAAAAGAGCGGGATAAACTTGAAAAATAATTTTGCGCGGACATTAATATTTTTACTCGCATTTTTATTCTGCTGTTTAAATGTTTTTGCAGACGATGATAATAAAACTGTTGTTACAATCAACGGGTCTGATTTTACTGAATACAGACACAATAAAGAAAAAGATTGTGAGGAAATTATCTTCAGCGGAAATGTTTCAATCTCTGTAAAAAAAGGGGAATCTGAAACGACGATTAATGCAGACAGCATTATTTATAATCGTTCTGCAGATATGCTTTATGCAAATGGAAATATCAAGCTTGTTCAGAAATCTTCAAGTGCCGGAGAGCAGACAATTACTGCTTCAACACTTATGTTTAATACTTCAACGCTTGAAGGAATTTTTGACGGCGGACGTGCTGTGCAGACTCAAAGTGATGCAATTAATCTTCCTTCTGATGCAACACTTATTGTAGCTTCTGAAATTTTCGGACGCTCTTCTTCAAATACAATTACTTTTAAAAATGCGGAACTTACTTTTTGTGACGACGAAAATCCTCACTGGAAAATTAAGGCTTCAAGAATCTGGCTTTTGCCTGGTGGAGAATTTGCTTTTTTCAATGCCGTCGTTAAAATCGGTTCAGTGCCTGTAATGTATCTGCCTGTTTTTTATTACCCGAAAGATGAGCTGATTTTTAATCCTTCAGTAGGATATGATCAGCGCCTGGGATATTATTTTCAGACTACAACTTATCTTATGGGACGTAAACCTCTTTCAGAATCAAAAACTGATGAAGAAGATGATAATATTACAAAAGGACTTTTTAACTTTATGAAGCCTTCTGTTTTGAAGGAGCAGAAAAGGGAAGGTCTTGTTCTTCATAATACAGATAAAGATTTTAAAGGAGATACTTCAAATTTTCTCAAGCTGATTGCAGATTATTATTCAAATGCAGGATATCTTCTTGGAATTAATGGTGCTTTTAAACCGAAGAATGAATATGTTTCAGATTTTTCTGCAGATTTGAATATTGCATTCAGTAACACAATTTTTTCTAACAACGGTGGATATTCAACTTATTCTTCTGATGGAAAAGAATATACTGATTCTGGAAATTTCTTTGGAAAAACACTTCCGTTCAGATTCGGCGGGAAAATTAAATTTGCATTGAATAAGCCTTTTTCATTTTCTCTTGATATGCCGTTTTACAGTGATCCGTTTTTTGAAAGTGATTATAAAAATCGTTCTGAATATATGGACTGGATCAGTTATTTTATGGACTCAGGCGGTTCAACAGATGATGATACGTCGCAGATTTCTTCTTATACATGGGATGCAAAAGCTTCCTATAATTTTTCTGTTCCTGATTCTGTGAAGCCATATGTTTCTTCTCTTTCAATTTCAGAATTTAATTCTTCTGTTTTGTTCAGTTCAAAATCTAGAAGCGGTACAGAATGGGAATTAAAAAATACATATTCCTGGAGAAGTGCAACTCCTGAGAGAATGTTCTACTATCCGTCGCAGGTTGTCCCTGTAAAAGTTTCTGCAAAAGTTTCCGGAACAATTTTTCAGTGGCCTCCTGTAGAAAATAAAACTTCAGACAGCAGTATAGATTTCCCGTTTGAATTAAAATCGCCGTTTGAAAATGAGCAGAAAAAATCAGACAGTACAGCTGAGAACGAAAAAAACAGCTGGCTTGATGAAAATATTCTTTTTAATGAGTTTGATATTTCTTCTTCTGTTACACCGAGAAAAATTTCAGGGACAAATTACAGTCTCTCTTATTCAGTTTCACCGTCTTATTCTTCTCAGTTAAACTATGATGGTGGTAATGATTTAAAAAATCCTACTGATTTCAGCTGGAGTAACATTTCGAGTTCTTATCATCAGTTTACGTCTCCAGTAAATTTGAACAGTAATTTGACTTTCCGTGACAGCTTTGTTTCTCTTTCAAACGGATTTACTTTTGTTCCATATATTCAGTCTCATCCGAATCTTTCCGGATATACTGATGATTCTTCAAAAGCTTCTGTAAAAAAAATTGACTATGAAGCAAAAAAGATGAATCTTGAAAATACAAATAATGTTTCCTTTAAGCCGTTTATTTATTCTGAAATCTGGGGCAGTTCAAGTATTGTCTGGAATACATCGTTAAAACTCATCAGAACAAAATTTCTTGGAGATCTTGATGATCCTCAGTGGGAGTACGAAGCTCCTGATTTTACTGATGAAGATTGTGTTACATCTCATACGCTTACTGCAAATCTTGCCGCTACAGAAGGAAGTTTCTCTCAGACTTTATCTTTACGGACAACACTGCCTCCTCAAAAAGATGCATATAACGGCACTCTTACTTTCGGATTTCCAAATGCATCTGTTGCGTTTTCAACTGGACTTGAACAGAAGTCTAAAGATGATGAGGATTTTAAATGGAATCCGTTTCAGCAGACAGCAAGCATAAAACTTTTTGATAATGCTCTTTCGTTTACTCAATCTTTTAATTATGAAATTGAAGATAATTATTTTGATTCATTAAAATTTTCTCTTACATGGAAAAATCTTCAGGCATCATATGTAATGCAGTATTCTGATGTTTATGATGCAATGTATTCTGATGGCCGTTTTTCAGGCTGGGAATCAACCGGTGAAAAAAAGTTCCAGCCATATTCTTTCAGCATTTCATATGCAACATCAAGTAATACATTCAGATACTGGAAAAACAGGGTAGTGTGGCAGCCTAATTTAAATACAAGTATAGTTTATGACTGTCTTCGTCCAACAAACAGTTATTTCAGGTTTGTTCCTTCCGTAACATTTAAAGTTCATGAAGCTGTTGAATTTACATTTTCTGCAGAAACTGAAAATCATTCTATCTTCAGATATTTCCAGAAATATGCAGGTTATGAAGATGCTCTCAGTGGTGAAACAAATGTTCTTAAAGATTTATACAATTCATTTAAATTCTGGGATGATGAACATTTTTATGATCCTGATCAGAAGGCACGTAAAGAATCCGGCTTTAAATTAAAGAGTTTGAATTTAACTGTTAAAAGAAATTTGCATGACTGGGATTTTTGCGGAACAATTAAATTCAGTCCGCGCATAGTTGAAAAAAAATCTGGAACTGAAATTAAAAAAGAATACGATTACAAGCCTTATCTGACTTTTTCAATTTCATGGCATCCGATGGCAAGTATCAGAACAGAAGTTGTTGATGAATATGGAAAGTGGCAACTTAATCCTTGATTTAATTCCGTTATGTGATATAGTTTTAGTATAGGTAAAAGGAGTGTAGATTATGTCTGATGATAAAGCAAAGGAATACTTCAATAAATTTATTGAAAATGTGAAAGACGCTGGAATTAAGACTGGAAAATTTCTTGGAAAGAAAAAAGACCAGGGATTTATTAAGGTTGAAATTTTTAAGCTTAACAATAAGATTAAAGAGCAGCATGAAACTCTCGGAAAGTATTTAGCAGAATCATTCCTTGTAAAAGAAATCTCAAGCATTTCAAAAGATGATGAAACAGTTGTTTCATGTCTTGAAGAAATTAAACGCTGTAATCTTAAGATTTCTGAACTGGAAACAGAATATAAAATTGTTTCTGAAAAATAGCTTTACATTTTTGATAGGGCTATTTCAATCTCACTGCGGGCTCTTTTGTATTCATCTGTAAAGTTCTTTTTCAGCTCGTCAAGATTTCCGTTTTTCTTTTTACGCAGTACGTCTTCCAGATTTTGACCTGCTTCTGCCAGGCGTTCAGCGGCAACCTGTCTTGAAGCACCTTTTATGTAGTGAACGTAGAATGCTGCTTCTTCATGATTTTCATTAATCAGTTTGTTTAATTTTTTTTCATCAAGATTTTTTTCGTCCAGAAAAGATTGGAGAAGATCTTTTAAAAGTTCCGTTTCTCCGTCAACAAGTTCAAGTGCATAGCTTAAATTAAGTACTTTCATTTTCTACTCCCTTATGATTGTACATGGTAACATATTTAATTTTATGCTACAATCAACGCATGGAAAAATTAAATTTACAGATAAAAATCAATCTTGCTCTTGCAGCTGTTTATTCGCTTTTAAGTATTTCTTTTCATGCAGATATTTCTTTTTTGGCTTTTTTTATTTCTGCATCCTTTACGGCAGTTCTTTATTATTTCACATATATTCAGCTTGTAAAAAAAGATTCTGTAGAGCGCCTTTCTGCAGTAAGACGAACTTTACAGTATGAGCCGTTTGTTTATATTTCAGCCTTTGCGATTCAACGTTCGGGTAAAAGTGGATTCCCATATGCGTTTGATTTGATCTGCGCATTGGTCTGGATTGCACTTATGATTTTGGAAGCTGATATTGCAAGGGATAATCGTTGGGAATTGTTGAATGAGAAATTATTACTTGGTTGTATTGAACCTTGTTTCCGTACTCAAGGTGGTTTGCTT
>JAILEY010000048.1 GCA_024687165.1 Treponema sp. | reverse complement strand
CCCATTGTCTAATTTTAAATCATAGACTCCATCTTTATTGATAATTTTATTTTTATTTAGTAATAAAATTATCAATAAAGATGGAGTCTATGATTTAAAATTAGACAATGGGTATAAAGGAAAGTTGTTTTTTAAGAAATCTTCTGAAGATGAATTTTATGGATTTTCTTGCATTAATAAAAATAATAATAATTTAAATTTGTTTTTTGATGATAAATCCTGTTCGATTAATTTCCAGAGCAATTTTTTTTATGCTACGAAATATGAAAATGAAAATGAAAGATTTGTGATTTACTCACATAATTACGAAGGCAAAAATATCATTTATGCAATAAAATATTCTGATGAACCTAAGATAATTAACGTTGAAGATTTTTATGAAAATGGTATATTTTTTCAACCAGAAGGACCTGTTGAATAATCATTCTAGACTTAACAAACTAACCTTAGATGAGGCAAATGAATGGTATCGAAATGGGAATGGTAAATCTTTATTTATAAATATGAACTCAATTGATTTGTCAATGTTATACTCTTTGGGTGATGATTATGTTGGAAAAACATATTCATTCAATTTACAAATGCTTGGAAGTAGAGATGGTCTAGTGTATGGTCATTTAAAATTTAAGCGCTATCCAAATGATGCTTGTCGTGCATTTCAGGATACATATGATTTTGATATGCATTCGGGAATTACATCAATACCAAGAAACATAGCAACTGTCTTTGGCTCTTTGTATGCAGGTAAAGGAACCTCATATAAGATTAATTTTTATGGTTTGCAAACGCTTAAGAAAGCATGGTGGGTAAAATGAAAATTAAATTTATTCTTTCTATATTTTTTTGTGCATTTATAATCTGGTTTATACATTCGGCATTTCAACCCTATACTGTAAAATTTTCAAAAGACTTCTATTATGATTATGAAACAAATTCTATCTTTGGAAATGAAAAAGCTGGAGATATTCCACCGGAAATTGTTGATTTCTCATATAACAAAAATTTTGTAGTAGTAAAACAAAAACCACGATCTGAATATTTTGGTATGTATAATTGTCCTGAAGATTTAAATTACAAAAATGGAATTGATGAAATTTATTACTGGATAATTTCGCTTAAAGAAAAAAAAGTACATGGACCAATGCTTTTGGAAGAATATAATATTTTATGTAAAGAAAAAAATATTCAATTGAAATTTGAGAATAATAAATCTGTTAAGAAAAATACAATTAAAACTCAAAAATAAGAATGATGATTCATCCCCCACATCTAGCGTCCTTCGCTCAGCATGTGGAGGTTAATTTTAGTCCCACAAATAAAGATTAGTGTGACTAACTCTCACTCAAATTTTAAGCAACCGTCCGGGGTCATTGCGCGGTAACGGATTCGGCATTCAACAATTGCAATCAGAATTACTGCGAAAGAGAAATAATAGAAAGGTGTGTCGGTTTTAAATCCTGCAAAATAATCATAAAGTCCGTGAAGTGTAACTGCCATGATGAATGGAAGGATTTTAAAGGCCCTCCATTTTGCGTTAAAAACAAAAAGACCGGAAAGCCCTGCACAGCAGCTGTGAATCACTACGGCTGTTAAAAGTCGTGGACCAAGAAGAGAAACTCCGCCTGAAACAAGATATACAAGAGTTTCAAAACATCCCAAAGTAAGTCCGCTTAAAACAGAACAGGCAAAAAAAGAAGCCATGCTCATTTTTGTAACAGGAAGAATAAAAAGCAGTGCCATTTTGAAAAGCTCTTCAATCATTCCGTTTATAAAAAGATCCTCAAAAAATTTTCCCGTCAGAGTATCAGCAGAAAATTTTCCTGTATTTGTAAGAAGCGCTTGAATGCTCACGATTGGAATTATTGTAAGAAGTCCAAGCACGCAGCCTAAAGTTCCATGAAGAATTTTAAAATCCTCCATAAGAAGCTTGAGACAGATTAAAGAAGTAATAATTGGAATAAGACAGATTGTAATTGCAAGAAAAATATTCATGATTTAAGCCCTGAACTGTTCTACAGCAAAATTTACAGAAGCTTTTGTTTCTGTAAGATCGTTATAATTTAAAAGAGAAAGGCGAAGAAGTCCGCTTTCAAGAAGCCCATACAAAAGATCATTTATTTCTTTTACAGGGAGCTTTTTGATTTCTCCTTTCTTTTGTCCGTTGATAATCACTGTACTCATAAAATGCTGAATTCTGATTACACGGCGTTTTACTTTTTCGTTAACATCCCCGCCGCTTTTTTCAACCTGTGTCAGATACGGAAGAAGAATTTTAAAAAGGCTTTTGTTTTTTTCTGAATGTTCAAGAACCTTCATAAGAATCTTTTTAAGAGTATCGATGCTGTTGTTTTCTTCTTTAAGAATAAGAAGAAGATCTTTTTCTATGTCCTTTGTAAACTGCTTTATGCTGAACAAAAATATTTCTTTTTTATTTTTAAAATAAATGTAAAGTGTTGTGCGCGTAATGTTGCATCTGTCTGCAATTTTCTGATATGTTACGTCTTCATATCCTTCTTCGCAGAAAAGCTGGAGTGATTTTTCAAGAATTTCGCGTTTTCTTTTTTCGTGTTCAACTACTATTGCCATCAGCGGCCTCTTTTAATTTGACTGTAAATATATAATACGGTATCAAGGTTTCCGGCTTTTAGTGATTTTACTTTTGATGCCGGTTTTCCGATGCATTTCTGGAAAGATTTCTGGCTTGTGATTACGCCGATATCCCATCCTTTAAAATCTGTGAAAATTGATTTCATGTTGCCGTAGAGAGTTTCTGCTTCTTCAAGATCTCCGATTCTTTCTCCGTATGGAGGATTGCATAAAAGGAGTCCTGTTTCATAAGGTGCTTCAAGTTCGCTGTAATCGCTTACGATGAAGTCTGGTCTTTTTACATGAGCTGCAATGTCTACAAGATGAAGAGCTCGTCCTGCCATTACACATGCGTGTTCTGCGTTGAGTTTTGCTCGTTCAACTGCAGCCGGGTCAATATCGCTTCCTGTAATTCTGCATTCAACGTCTGTGCGGATTTTTGAAGCTTCTTCTTTTTTAATTTCAATAGCTCTCTGTTGATTGTAGATTGCAAGATTTTCGTATGCAAATCTTCTTCCCAAACCGGGTGCTACGTTGTATGCATAAAGTGCTGCTTCAATTGCAATTGTTCCAGATCCGCAGAATGGGTCATGAAGAGGAGTTTTTCTTTTCCACATAAGTTCCTGCAAAAGAACAGCAGCCGTTGTTTCTCTAAGCGGTGCAATTCCTCCGTCTGTTCTGTAGCCGCGTTTGTGTAAAGCTTCGCCGCTTGTGTCCAGAAGAATGCTTGCTTCATCCTGATCAATATAAACACGAACGTCTATTTTGTTTCCAGTTTCTGGAAGAGATGACATGTTCCATTTGTCGCCGAGCTTTTTGTAGATTGCTTTTAAAATCATTCCCTGGATGCTGTGTTCGCTGTTGAGTTTGCTTTTGTAAATTCGAACTTTATCTACAACAACACGAACATCTTTTTTAAAATAGTCCTGCCAGTTAATTTTGTAGCATCCGTCAAAAAGTGAATCAAAATCTGAGGCTTTATATTTTGCCATCTGAAGATAAACTCTGTCGCTTGTTCTAAGGCAAAAGTTTGCGCGGTACATTGCATTATCATCGCCGGAAAAAACAACGCGTCCAGGAGCATTGCCCGCAAGAGTATAACCTAAATGTTTGATTTCGTTACCGAGGATTTTTTCAGCTCCAACTGCACACAAAGCGACAAAAGTATTCATATTTGTCATTTTAACATATTTCTCAAAAGTGTTCAAATTAAACAGAAGGTCTTATGAAAAATCAGATAATATAGAAAGTTTCTGACAAAAAAGGGGAAATCTGATACACTTTGATTTATGAAAGCAGTTGCAGACTATACAGTAATTTATAATGATGATGACATTGTTGTGTTGAATAAAAAAAGCGGACTTCTTGTTGCGGCAGACAGATATGATGTTGATGCTCCACGGCTTGATTTGAGTGCAGAAAAAGAATTCGGGCGTCTTTTCGCAGTTCATAGAATCGATAAGGATACAAGCGGAATTGTTGTTTACGCAAAAAACGAAGAAGCACACAAAAGCATTTCTACTCAGTTTGCAGACCGCCTTGTAAAAAAAACATATCATTGTCTTGTAAACGGACATCCAAACTGGACAGAGCTTAAAGTTACTCTTCCTCTTTTGCCGGATGGAGACGCAAGACACCGCACAGTTGTAAATAAAAGAACAGGCAAACATTCAGAAACAGATTTTAAAGTTGTTGGAACATGCGGACCTTATGCCTGGATAATTGCACATCCAAAAACAGGAAGAACTCATCAGATTCGTGCACACCTTCAGACAACAGGATTCCCGATTGTATGCGATCCGCTTTATTCAGGAAATCAGAAGCCAGTTAGATTGAGTGATTTTAAGCGCAAGTGGAACGGAGATACAGAAGAAGAACGTCCTTTGCTTAACAGACTTGCACTTCATGCATATCAGATTGAATTAAATCATCCTAAAACTAACGAACGTTTGTTGTTTACTGCACCATATCCACGCGATCTTGAGGCAGTAAGAAAACAGCTTGCTAAACTGTTTAAGGTAGATCCTTTTGCTGATGAAGAATAAACTATCGTTAGTTAGTTTGTTATTTTTCTTATGCACAGGCCTTTTTGCGGAAAAGAATACAGATTTTTCTATTTCACCGTATGCAGGTATTCGCTGGGGACAGCAGGACGAATTTGTTTTTGCAGATGCGGCTAATGGCAAAGAATATAAACTCAGTGAGTTGAACTGGGAACAAAAGCCGATGTACTTGTTTGGAGTTACATCTGAGTTCAGGAGAAAATCATTTCATCTTTCACTGACGGCTGAAACTTCTTTAAGCAAATTAAATACAGGTAAAGTATTAGATAAAGACTGGTTGAATGTTACAAAAAGTTCATGTACGGATGAACAGTCTTATTTGATTCAGACAAATCTTAGTGATACAGAAAATTTTCTTGAGCGGTATTTCAGGGCAGAAGGAGCAATTTCTTTTGACGTAATAAAAAAAGCAAAATTTACGTTTTCTCCGTCTGCAAAACTTGAGTATGCTTACAGTCGGTTTGTAACAAGAAACGGCTGGTTTCAGTATGCGACATCAGATGATTATGGAAATTTTACTTCTGTTGAAGCAATGGATTTTTATAATTCAAATGGAATTTATGGTCCTTATACACTCGGGGGAAAATATAATTTAAGTTCAGAAAATTCAATGAGACTTACGCGGCATGTATTATGTTCGTGGATCGGCATTAATTCAAATATTAAAGTGAACCCAAAAATCAGATTGGATTTTTCTCTGGATGTTTGCCCGTATATTTTTGTTTTTTCAAAGGATAATCATCTTGCCCGAAATAAAGATTTTATTGATCTGATGGACTGTGATTTTAGCGGAATAAAACTTAGTGCAAAAGTAAATTATTTTTTTAACTCAAATCAGTCTTTATTTTTTAAAACCGAATATAAAAATCTTTCTGGAATTAAAGGCGAAGGATACGTTAAGGAAAGTTCTGAAAAAAAATATAAAAAAACAGCATCTTCATCAGGAAGTGCTTTTGAAAATATAAATTTTTACCTGGGATTAAATTTTTCGTTCTGATCGAATTTTATAAAGTACGATAAAGAAAATTCCGAAATTAAAAAGTGGGAAAATATAACTTCCTGCTGTATAATTTGAAAGAAGGTAAAAGTAAGCAAAAATGTCAGAAGAGAGAACTTTTAACCAGAAAGTAATATTAGTCGCCTCAGAGATGGAACAGTATCTTGATTCAAAAGATCTGGCCAAGATGCAGGAAAATTATCGTCTTGTTCTTGCATGTATAAGTAATCTTTTTGAAGCTTTGGCGAAACGTGGACTTATTACTCCGGATCCCTACAAGGATGTTTCAAAAGTAACGGAAATTGTTTGTCCGCCAACAAAACCTTTTACAGATAATGATCGCCCTACTGAACTTGGAATTCGTCTTGGTCAGTTTGAAGTAATGATTGATTATGTCTGCAATTACATGAAGTTCAACTGCAAACAGCTTACTTCTGATAAATTGAGAAAATTATATGAATTAAATCATGTATTTGACTGGAATGCTTTTTCTCAGAATTCTGCAAAGTCAAATACACGTGCTTTTGCTGCTGTTCTTAATGAATTAAAAAAAGGTGCACCTCAGCTTACTCTCAGCCTTATTAAAGACAGCGTTTTAAAAACACAGAACGCAATGGCAGAAAATGACAGTACAATTCAGCGTTTGATGGAATTTCAGAAGGAACGCTACAAGATTGAAGTTCGCAAAAATATTCTTGAAAATGAAGCCTTCAATAAATCAACACTTTCTTCAGGTCCAGCTCTTGTTGCAGAAATAAAAAGAATGTTCCCGAGTGCTATGGGAAAGAAAGCTTACAATTCAGATTTGATTAATGAAATCGTTAATGAAGAAACTGCAGATAATAAAGCAGAACTTCAGAATGCACTTCTTGCAAAAATTTCTGTGGCTCAAGAAAAACAGGAAGAAACAAAAAATACTATAAATACTCATGATGTAATTGTAGAAGCCTTAAGAACTCTTGGAACTTCGTGTGATCAGTTTAAGGTTGTACTTGATAAAATTGTCAGCAATCATGATATTTTGCTTTCTGAACATAATTCGTTTGGTGACAAGTTAAAGAAATTCCTGAGAAATCTTTTTGGACTTGCAGAACCTCCGGTTGATTATGTAATTTTTATTCAGGATAAACGCACTGGTGAAAAGAAAAAAGAAACTGTGCATTATGTAGAATTTGTGCAGCTGCTGGCAAAGAAAATCAAGCTTTATGCAAATTTTTCTCAGCGTGGAACTCCAGGTTTTGCAAAAATGAATTCGCAGAACGATACAGTTATTCTTGATTATCTTAATAAGCAGAGTACAGAAAATAATCATCTTTTTGCACAGATTGCAGCCCTTGATGAATATTTTAAGTCTACTGTAACTCAAGCAAACCGCTCAAAAATCCGTGGCTGTTCAATGGAACTTATTTCTATAAAAAACATTGTTGTAAAAGCAAATCAGCTTAGAAGTGAGTATGTTTCTTATGTTGAAGAAGCTGAGCAGATGAGAAAGCTTGGTATAGAATAAAAATCAGTAAAATGTAACAATATGGGCAGTTAAAGGTTATTTATATATGAAGAAAAAGATAATTTTTATAGCCCTTGTATGTTCAATTTTTTGTGCCGCTTTCACACAGGAAAATTCAGTTGAACAGCGTGTAATTTCAATTTATTCAAGTGTACATGATTATGATATGAATCCGTACACTGCAGCTACAACTTCAGAAGCCCAGCTTTTTACAGGCCTTTATGAGGGCTTATTTACTTACGATCCGAAAAATCTTTCACCAGTTAAAGCTCTTTGTACAGATTATAAAATTTCGCGTGATAAAAAACGATGGACTTTTACAATCAGAAGTGATGCAAAATTCAGTGATGGAACTGTAATTACTGCAGACCACGTTAAGAATTCCTGGCTTAATCTTTTAAAAACACCGTATGCTCCTTTTGCTTCAATGTTTGACAGTGTAACAGGAGCCGCTGAATTCAGACAGGGAAAAGGTGCAGAAGAAGATGTTCGTATTGTTGCACGCGATAAAAATACGCTTGTAGTTTATCTAAATGAACCTGTAAGTCATTTTACAAAAATTCTTTGTCATCATGCATACAGCGTTGTAAGTGAAAAAAAAGGCGTTTACAGTGGTCCGTTTGTTCTTGAATCTTACAGCAAGAAAAATATGGAGCTTAAAAAGAATGAAAATTACTGGGATGCTACAAGAGTTAAAATTCCAGGAATTAAATATACTTTTGTAACTGAAAAAGAAGAAAAAGATGTGCCGTTCCTTTATAACAACGGTGAAATTGACTGGATTGAATATCCGACTGAAATAAAGGCACTTATCAATAAAGATGTAATAAAAAGTGGAACTCAGTTCTGCACGATGTATTTTTTCTTTAAGCAGAATAATGAACCGTGGAATCATGTTGAATTCAGAAAAGCGCTTTTAGATGCAGTTCCATATGATAAATTAAGGGAAGGTTCTTTTGATGCTGCAGAAACACTTGTTCCTTCTCTTCCAGGTTATCCGTCTGTTTCAGGATACAGTGACAGTGATGTTGATGATGCAATCCTTCAGATGAATAAGGCCCGCAAGATGTATAATGTTCCTCAGAATGAAAAGCTCCAGCTTGTTTTTGCAATTTCTGATGATCCTTACTGGGAAAAAATGGCAGATCTTTTAAAGAAAGCCTGGGAGCCTCTTGGGGTTGAACTTACTGTTCAGACTGCTCCTTATTATCAGTATAATTCAAGCATTGAAACTTGGAATGCTGATATGTTCTTTTATTCATGGGTTGGGGATTTTGCTGATCCTATAGCATTCCTTGAGTTGTTCCGCGGAGATTCATCGCTTAATGTTGCAAAGTATAAAAATGAAGAATTTGATAAGGCACTTTCTGAAGCAGTTTTAAAAGACGGTGCTTATTCTCTTTATGCAAAAGCTGAGCAGATTCTTCTTGATGATGCAGAAGTAATTCCTGTTCATCATCCGTTAAGCCTGAATGTAATTGATACTGAACAGGTTGGCGGCTGGGCAATAAATGCACTGGACATTCATCCGCTTAAATATCTTTACATCAAGGCACTTCCAAAAGTTTCTATTCCAAACCTGGTAATGCTGCGAGATTTACGCAGATAAATCCTGAACGGGCTGTATTGAAGAATTTAGTTTCTTCCCAGGAAACGTAAAGTGTTTTTCCGGCAATTGCAGCTTGTCCGTATTTGAACCCGCTCGGTAAAAGAGGAAGTCTGAAGCCGAGTGTGGAATCTTTTACTTTGTACTTTTTAATAAAAGTTGTTCCGTCTTCAAAAACAGCCGCAGAAAGTCCATCAACAGGTGCAACAAATGAAGTTGCGTTGAGTGGTGTGGAATCATCCCCGATCTGGCAGTAGCCTACAGGTGAAGTTCCGCTTTCATCTCTGAATTTTACAAAATACGGAAATTCTTGTGGTATGAATTTTAAAAGTTCCCTCAGTTCATCCGGGGCCTGATTTATAAGCTTTGGTGAATTTAATTTTTTATATCCTTCTTCAGTAAGCGGATTAAAGAGGAAAGTTTCCTGTCCTAAAGCCGGTGTAAGATCTGCGAGAGGGACAAGCGGTTCCCAGAAGAAATATTTGAATTCAACTTTATCATTTACAGATTTTTTTGCTGCACATGCCCAGGTTTTTCCTTCCCAGAAAAAATCAATAATCTGTTCGTAATTTGTAAGTCCAAGATTTTCATAGGAAACAAGCGGAAAAAATATTTTTGAAGAAGGATTGAATTCTACGAGGAAAGGTCTTGAATTGTGAACGTTTGAAAAATGAGACGCTGAATTTGTATTAAAAAAGCTGCTTCTGAAAAGATAAAAGACAGGTTTTCCGCTTGAAAAAACAAGTTCATCTGCTGAGTCAAATTTAAAAATCGAATTATCCGTAAAGAATTTTATTTCAGCATCATTAAAAGCAAGAAGTCCTCTTTTGTTTACAATTGCAAAAGCCTGAAACTGCGGCTTTGATTTTGCTGATTGAGGAGACGGGATAACGCTTGAAGCAGAAGAAATTCTGACTGTTTCTGTCCACGGGATCATAACAGTTTTTGGTGTATTTTGCGGAAGGTCAATTTTTTCAAAACCATCTTCAGTAAAATAGTACCACGTATGGTTTTTGATAACCTCAAGCTTTCCTGCAAAATATTTTTTTTCTTCTTTTTTTGAACAGCCGGTAAGTGTAAAAATGCAGAAAATCGCAAATACGGACAAACATTTCTTCATGCTTTTATTTTAATTTCAAATCTGTCTTTTTGAAAGTCCCGCACGCAATTTTTTGCATTACCACTTCTTTGTTCAACCTCCAGATATTTTCGTCTAAGGCTCTTGTTTCTTCTAGGAAACGCTTCCAGTTGAATCGTGAAAGATGAAGCTTCGTCTGCTGATTTGATGCAGATGAATTTACTGTAAGCGTGTGAAGAATTTCTGCGGCAAATGCACTTTCTTTAGACAGCGTTTCTTCGAACGGATAGATTGCACCATAAGGATGTGCAGTGTCACTTGTAAAAGCTAAAACTGCACATGCATCATTTTTATCAAGCTCAAGATAGAAACTGTCTTGCGTTTTTAGCTGCAGTTGTTTCTGCTTACATTGCCTTGAATAAATGACGCGGCCATCAGCTTTTTCTGGTAAAGAAAAACAGATTGATTCTGTTTTTACAAAATGCTCGCATGAAATAAATAATGCGGGTGAAAAAAAGAAAATCCGGCAGATAATTTTTAGTACTCTCATACTATATTATTAACCGCCGGATTAACAAAAATTACCATTTCAAAGTGAAAAAATGTAATTTTTTATGCATTTTTTTATGCAATTTTAATTTCGATTCTTTTTTCTGCTTCTTCTTCCTTGCGGGCAATTTCTACAGAAAGAACACCGTTTTTGAAAGTTGCAGATACTTTAGAATCGTCAATATCTTTCGGCATGTTGAAGGAGCGTTCAAATTCCATTCCTTCAATTCTTTCGCACAAAAGAAGTTCGTTGTCCATATCTTCAGCTTTTTCTTCTTCTTTTTCATCTTTTTTTGCAGATTTAATTGTAAGAAGTTCATTTTTCAGTGTGATGTTAATGTCTTTTTCTGTAAGTCCTGGAAGATCCATTGTGAGGACATAAGCCTTCTTTGTTCTGAGGATGTTTACGCGTGGTGATACAGAAGTTGTTCTGTAGCTTGGTACGTAATTTTCCGGGTTGAAAATTGAGTCAAAAAAGTTTAATGAGTTCATATGTTTCTCCTTGTTGCATAAGCAACATAATTAAGTTTGATTTTGGTCAATCAAGGTTTTTGTCCGTTGTTCGCCTTGTGTGTACACCGTCAGCAAACTCAGGATTTAAGCTTTGATTGCTTGTTATATAGTAACAAGCAGAAAGAGTGCCAAGTTTAAAATTTTTTATTTTTTTTAGAAATTCATTATAAAACGGGGAAATTTGTGGCTTTTTGAACAGAAAAATCAGGAAGAGAAAAAAAAGGCCAAAATGACACAAAATACTGTATCAATTTGACCCATAAGAAAAATAATCAGTGGAATTTATTGTCGTTCTGCTACACCCTGCTTAACAAGAATATCAAAAACGCTATCCTGTCCGACCCAGTGTGCGGCGCCTGTAAAGATAAAATATTTTTTATTTTTTGTTTTAAGCATTTTTTTAATTTGTTTTGCCCATTTAGTGTTTCTGTCTTTGAGCATTGCGTCTGAGTATTTTTTTATATAATCCTTGCTCAGCCCTTCACAATCAAGATCATTTTCAAATTCTTCATCAATAATTTCTTTGAGTCCAGCTCGATCATCATCTTTGTAAGCCTGAATCATTTTTTTGAGCAGTTCTTTTGTTTCGCTGGACTGATTTTTGTATTGTTCAAGATTCGCTTTAAGAATCGTAATCTGATCTTCTGTTGTTCCATAGTGAAGTAATTTTAACTGATCTTCAAGCTTATCCAATCCCTGGACTTCAATATTATGAAGCTTTGCGGCGTTATAAATTATAAAATCAATTCCGTTTTCTGCAGATACACCGATATCTTTATAAAATGAAGACTGAACTATAGAACTAAGGCTCCATGGCGGAAGTTTTAGCACACTTTTGATCATGTACGAAGAAAGATTTTTATTTTGAGTCTGTTCATAAAGTGTTTTTTCTACAATCTCTGTCATCAGCTGATATTCTTCTTCGCTAAGATAATCTTTTGCATAAATTCTTTTTTTGTTTTTATCTTTCGGTTTATCAGTAAGCATTAGCTTTTGTACTTCTACAAGGCATTTCGGAAGATCTTTTGCGGAAAGTTCTCCATAAATAAAATCAGCTTCTTCAACCAGTTCAAGAACAGAAGGGGGCAGAGTGTTATTTGTTTCTTTGTCTGTGATGTGGATTGTACCCAGGATGTTGATTTCGGTTCCGTTTGGAGCTTTAATCTGCCACATCATGCGTTCTGGTCGCTCTGTAATGACAGCCTTTTTTGATTTTGCAGCAAGAGGCATTAGGGAAACAAATGCTGCGGCTAAAAGTATTATTAATTTTTTATTTTTCATAACGATGGTATTTTAAATTTTTGTTATTGTTTTTACAAGGCATATTTGACGCTTATTTGAAAGGTGTTGTGTTGAGTTTTTGTTTTTTTTTCTATAGAATACACTCATTATGGAAAAGCTTAAGATTTTATTGGCCAAGGGTCGCATTTATGAGTCGGTTTATGAATTGCTTAGTGATGTAGGAATTTCAATTCATCTTCCGGACAGAACATATTTTCCAACAACAAATCAGGACGACCTTGCATTTCAGGTTGTAAAGCCTCAGATCGTAAGCAACCTTCTTGCAAATAATAAAGCAGATGTAGGTTTCAGCGGAAAAGACTGGGTTTATGAAAATGGAGTTGAAGATTCTGTAGAAGAAATTATGGATTTTGGTTTTGACGGTGTACGTATTGTTGCTGCAATTCCAGAATCAGTTGATTTTGATAATCTTATTAAAAGTCCTGTAACAATTGCAACAGAATATCAGAACCTCAGTCGCAAGTGGGTTGAAGATAAGAAAGTTCAGGGAACGATTTTCAGAACCTGGGGAACAAGCGAAGGTTTTGTTCAGCCTACAGAAGACAGCATTGCTCAGATTTTGATTGATAATACTTCAACAGGTTCAAGCCTTAAAGCAAATAGACTTAAGATTGTTGATACACTGATGACATCTTCTACAAGAATGTATGCATCAAAGGAAGCCATGAAGGATCCTGCAAAAAAGCAGAAAATCATGGAACTTAAGATGCTTTTTGAAGCTGTACTTGATGCACGCGACAAGGTAATGCTTGAAATGAACGTTGCAAAAGACAAGCTTGATGGTCTTGTTAAAGCAGTTCCTTCAATGAAGAGCCCGACAGTGAGCCCTTTGTTTGGTGACAGCGGATATGCAGTAAAAACAGTATGCAAAAAAAGTGAAGTACCAACACTCCTTCCAAAGCTCAAGGAACTTGGTGCAACAGATATTCTTGAATATGCTTTGAGAAAAGTTCAGGCTTAGTATAAAAAATACATCCGTGTGTTTTTTTTACTGTAAGTTTTGATTCGGTTGCAGTCTGCGTCCGTTTTTGCTCTGCAAAAGATATCAAAACTTACACGCAAATGAGATTAATTTGTGACGCGCCGTCCGTGGCGTTCTTGTTTTTGGCTCCGGTAAACTCCGGGGCTTTTTTTTGTATGGGGGAGTGGGGAAGAAAATTGAAGATGATATAAAAAAAGGTGTATCATTAAAAGATACACCTTTATTAAATTATTTAATAATAAATGTTTTATTTATCGGGTTGATAAAATTAATAGCTAGATATTCTTTGGTTATAAAACGCAATAATTGGGAAATATTAAAACTTTTTTCATCATACGTTATTATTTTTAAAGCAGAATTATATCCTGTATA
>JAILEY010000047.1 GCA_024687165.1 Treponema sp. | reverse complement strand
TAGAAAGACCTTCTTTTTCAATCAAGTACAGAATCCGTACTTTTGCTTCCAGTGGGATTTCCATTTCATGCCCCCATATCTGGTGTTCCTGTATTCATCCGGATTCTGTTAAAAGTGTGTCACTTTCAGGTGCAGATCAGTCTTTAGACCAACGGAGCTTTGCCCTTAGAGCAACGGAGCAAAGTCCTTAGACCTACAAAGCTTTGCTCTTAGACCTAGACGGGTCTGACCTGAGATCCAAAAATCTTCAAAAAAAATTAACTTTTCCTCTCGCGAATTGAATTTTTTGCACACTTTTCGGTTAATACATATATAGGGATGCCTGAACAGGCGGTCTTCTCCCAGACTCAATCAGCATATGCTGAAATTTGACAAGGGAGGAACAGCTATGAATTTTGACAGAATAATAGCAGTTGTTACATGTGTAGCAAATGTTATCTGCACAATTATAGCAGTACTCTCCTACCTGAATAGATAGTTAGAGTAAAAAAAAATGACCGCCAGTCTAGCCACTGACGGTCTTTGTCCTTGAAGGACATAATAGACAATTGTGGAGATGACCAAATGTTTGGGCATTCCTTGCTTTTAAATATATCACTTACCAGAAAAAAAATCAATTTTTATGCTATTTATAGCTGTGTGTTTTATACAAATAAAACTCAGGTTTTCATATACGAAAGATTTGAAATAATTTTTCAAAAAAAATTAATTTTTTCCTTGCTGAATTGAATTTTTAATATAGTTGTTGCAGCTGCGAGTTTTGAGAATCAAAACTCGGGTTTTCAAATGCGTAGCAGTTGAAATACGTTAAGGCAGTCCTTTCTTACATAAAGAAGAAATAGACACAAAAAAAACCGCCTGAGTTATCCACGCCCGACGGTTTTAATCAACTAAAGGGAGATGACCAAAAGAATAGTCATTCCTTGCTTTTAAATATACAACATTACATATTGTACGTCAATTTAACTTTTGAAAAAAAAGAAGGCATAGAGATGATGAATCTCTATGCCTTTGTGCTTAGTTATGCACTAAATAATACTTTGGTATCGTTCAAATTAGAACCAAACGCTGATAGCAACTGGGATTGCCCATGTTAATTTGTCTTCTTTTCCAGCTGCAGCTGTAATTACGTTGTTAGCGAATGTACCACCGTTTGTCTGTCCCTGGAATGCAACTCCGATGTAACCGTTAGAAGAAACGCTCTTTGTTACACCAGCAGAGAATGCAATGTGATCTGTATTGTCTGCTTCTGTACCATCAACCTTAATTGCTGAGAGGTAGCGAACATCTGCGCTGAGAGCAAGACCATCACCAAGGTCATAGTCTACACCAACACCAGCCTGGAAACGTGGGTCAACAGGAACACTTGTAATAACATAATCTGCATCGTAGTATGTGAAGAATGCACCGCTGAAAGAAACCTTGAGCTGATCATTTACTTTGTAAGATCCACCAAGAGCAATCTTCATTTTCTGAAGGAATGCATTACCAGCAGTAGCTGCTGTTGCCTGACGAATCTCTCCGTCTTTAAGGTTGTTGTACTGGAAACCAACTCCCAAGAAGAGGTTTTCAATAGCAAGAACATCAACTTCTGCTTCGATTTTGCTATCATCACCAGCACCAATGTACTGTGCCTTGATTTTTGCTGTTTCAGGAATTGTGTAAGCAAAACCACCACGGATCTTCTTGTATGTATCTTCAGCCTTTTCCTGAGTTGTTGTGATTGGAGCCAAAGCCTGGATATAGAGTTCTTCAGTTGGTGTTACTTCTACCAAGAAACCATTGCGTGTGCTTCCGTCTGTAATACCAGTCATGAAGAGACCTTCATCTTCTGCAATCCATGATGAAGTTGGGCGAAGCCAGTTCCATGAACCGTAGCAGAGGTCGCCACGAAGAGTGTTGTTGTCGAAACGTCCCAATGAAACTTTTACCATTTCATGAGGTTTTACCCAAAGATTAGCTTCATCACCCTGTCCGAGACCAGAATTACTAAAACCATCATTGTAAAGTCCCATATTGAAACCTGCGTTTCCATCTTCTGCAACAGCACTAACATTAAGGCGAGCTGTACGTGCTCCGTAACCCCAAGAGTTACCTGCTGATGTTACTGTGTCCTTTCCGTCACTTGCTACTGGTGCTGCCAAAGCGCGCAACCATGCGCCGAATGTAATTTCTGCTGTTGCAGATGCTGTCAATGCAACAGCTGCTGCTGCTGCGATAAGAGTCTTTTTCATCTCTTAGCCTCCTTATTTTTTAAGATATCATACGATACCATGTATGTAAGTATACTATCGGCAATTTTTATTGTCAACAAAATTCTTTTTTTAAATTAAATAGTTTTTTGTAAAAAAATCTTTGCAAAATGCTGACGTTTTCTGTATTCAGGCAGTTAAATCGTCTTTTGCAGAATCTTTGCAGCTAGTTCTTTAACCTGTTCAAGTGAAAGTCCTGAATAAAAAGCAACTTTATCAAGCGGAAGATTATCAGATAACATTATTTCTGCAGTTTCAACGGCTTTTTCCTGTGCGCCTTCAACAAGGCCTTCAGCTTTTCCGGCGCGGAATGAATATATTTTTTCGATTTCTAAATCCATAAACTGTTTCCTCCACTGCGTATTATGCTTGGCATCTTCAACAAGTCTGGAAAGCTTGTCTGAAAAATCACCTGTACTGTCGTTGCTTACAACAAGTTTTAAAAATGATTTCTGTTCTTCATTGAATATTTTATCATAGTTCTCTGCAATAAAAAAGAGTTTGTAAGAACGGTCATTAAGCTTAAGCCCTGTCTTCTCAATACAGGTATTTTCGAATGTATATTTTGCAAGCCCTTTATTAAAGATGTCCGGTATGCAGATAAAAATGATGTAGCTTGTTTTTAAATCCTTGTAACTACCTCCCTCATTAAGATCATCAACATCAAGCACGGACTGATAAAATCTTGCACGTTCAGGATGATTGTGCATGACCTTATAAAATATAAAATTGTTTGCGAGAGTAGCCTGTTCCCATTTTTGTTCCAGAGTAAGATTATTTTCATTTTTCATTAGATCACCTCACACTGTATATTGCCGAAAAAAAAATCATTTCATGACAATTCAGTTTGAAAAAAAAATTAGAAAGTGATATATTTAAAAGTGAGGAATGCCCAAACATTTGGTCATCTCCACATTATGGTATTATGTCCGTGAGGACACAAGACCGTCAGTATGGTAGACTGGCGGTCATTTTTTTTTACTCTAACTATCTATTCAGGTAGGAGAGTGCTGCTATAATTGTGCAGATAACATTTGCTACGCAAGTAACAACTGCTATTATTCTGTCAAAATTCATAGCTGTTCCTCCCTTGTCAAATTTCAGCTTATGCTGATTGAGTTCGGGAGATGACCGCCTGTTCAGGCATCCCTAACAATATTTATTGTCGATTTTTTTTCAAAATGTGCATCTTCGCGGGGAAATTTTTAAAAATTTTTTATGCACCTAACCCCGGGTGTAGGGGCTTTAGTCCAACAGAGAGCGGTAACGATCTCTGTTGGATGAGCGGGAGCGAACTCCGAAACACGGGCTTACTGATAAAGCTTGTTCCAGAAATGAAATCTGAACTAATTTATTTTTTTGAAAATGAGGCTTGTGTTTACGCCACCGAATGCGAAATTGTTGCTCATGACGTAATCGGTTTTGATGCTGCGGATTTCTCTCAGGTAATCTAATGGTGCGCACTGCGGGTCTATTTCTGTGAGGTTTAAATTCGGATGGAACCAGTTTTCTCTCATCATGTTGATTGTGAGCCAGCTTTCTACTGCTCCACATGCGCCTAAGGTGTGCCCAACGTAACTTTTTGTTGTGCTGATTGGGACGGCCCTTTTGAATACGCTGTAAACTGCCTGAGATTCACTTATGTCTCCGCCTTGTGTTGCAGTTCCGTGTGCGTTGATGTAGCCGATCTGATCCGGTGAAATTTCTGCGTCTTCAAGTGCCAGTTTTAATGCTATTGCCTGTGTTTCGTGATTCGGGCTTGTGATGTGTGTGCCGTCCATATTTGTTGCGAAGCCTGCAATTTCTGCGTAGATTTTTGCGCCTCGTTTTACTGCATGTTCGTATTCTTCAAGGATTAATGTTCCGCTTCCTTCGCCGATTACAAGTCCGTCTCTGTTTTTGTCCCATGCTTTTGGTGTTTTGTCCGGCGTGCTGTTTAATATGCTTGCGGCTCCAAGTGTGTCAAATATTGCGCTGTCTGATGCTGAAAGTTCATCTGCTCCGCCTGCAATCATTATGTCCTGTCTGCCGTCTTTTATCTGTTCGTATGCGTAACCGATTGCCTGGCTTGAGGAAGTACAGGCTGTGTCTGTTACTATGACGCGTCCTTTTACTGAATAAAAAATGCTTAAGTTTGCGGCACAAGTTTGAGGCATGCATTTTATGTAAGTCTGACTGTCGAGCTTTGAGGTGTCGTGAGTCTCTGTCATGCTTACTAAATCTTTGAGTGATTCCATTGAGCCCATGCAGCTTCCGTATGCTATTCCGCAGCGTCCGTTCTGGATTTCCTGAGAAACTGTTCCGTCTTCTGCAACGTATCCTGCCATGCGGAGTGCGTCATCTGTTGCGATAAGTGAAAGAAGTGCAACTCTTCCCATTCCGCGGACTTTTTTTCTTGGAAATTTTGGAAGAGGCTGTGTGTACGGGCATGCGAGTCTTGTGTTCATTTTTGTGTAACATTCCCAGTCGCTCATGTACTGAATGAGATTTTTGCACTGCTTCAATTTTTCTGAAGCTTCTTCCCAGGTTCTGCCTAAAGCTGTTAACATTCCGCCGCCGGTTACTACAACTCTTCTTTTCACGAAAGGCCTCCGTCTACGGCAAAAACCTGTCTTGTTATATATGAAGAATTTTCACTAAGAAGATAAACTGCAAGGGAAGCAACTTCTTCTGCTTTTCCCATGCGGCCCATTGGAACGGAAGCAATCATTTTTTCTTTTGTCTGTTCGTTTATTGCTGCTGTCATTTCTGATTCTATGATTCCAGGTGCTATGCAGTTTACTGTTATTTTTCTTGAGGCAAGTTCCACTGCTAGTGCTTTTGAGGCACCGATGATTCCGGCTTTTGATGCGCTGTAATTTGTCTGTCCTCTGTTTCCCATGATGCCACTTACTGACGAAATTGTAATTATTCTTCCGCCGTTTTTATTTTTTCTTGAAGCCATCGGAAGTATCAGCGGATTAAGTACGTTGAAAAAGCTATCTAAGTTTGTGTGAACTACGCTGTTCCATTCGTCTGCGGAAAGTGCTGCAAAGGTGTTGTCGCTTGAAATTCCCGCGTTGCAGATTATGCCCCAGAGAGGTCCGTATTTTTCTGTAAGAGAGTCAAGTTTTGTTTTGCAGTCCGCTCTGTCTGAAATGTCAAACTGAATGAGTTCTCCCTGACCGCTGTTTTCTTTTATTAAGTTCAAAGTTTCTTCTGCTTTTTTGGGAGAGCTGTTGTAATGGCAGATTACGTTGTAGCCGTTTTTTGCAGATTCAACTGCGATTGCTCTGCCTATTGCTCCTGAGCTGCCTGTTACCAAAACTGTTTTCAAAATAAACTCTCCATGTCTTTTACTTTCATTACGGTGATTTCTGATTCTGCAATTATGCTTTTGTCTGCGAAGTCTGAAACTATGCATCTGTATTTGTACACGTGCGACTCATAATCTGCAAAATCTTCTTCTGCATTTATATTAACTGTTGTTCCGCATTTTATAAAGGGCAAGGTTGAGCTGTAATTCATCACGCTTAAAATGCAGCCGGCCTGAGGTGGTCTGTTTTTGATTTTGTCAGATATGCCTGTTAATGCAGAAACTCCCTGTGCCATAAGTTCAAAACTCACCCAGGAAGGAATTCCGTCGTTCTGCTGATTATAAAAAATACAGTCGCTGGAAATTTCAAATTGTGCTTCTATTATATTCTTTTCTATATCATATGAGTTGACGCGGGTAAGGAGAAACATTTTATCTTTGTGCGGCAAAAGATTTATAAGTTCATCTTTTTCTATTATCTGATTCATTTATTTTCCTGATGAAATTTATTTTCCGAAGATTAATGTTGCGTTTGCTCCACCAAACCCAAAGGAATTTGACATGCAGATTTTTATTTCTTTTTTATTCTGATTTTGAATGCTTGTTTTGTCTACTACATTAAGATGTGGAAGAAACGGGTCTGCAATACCGTCCCAGTTTTGCAAAGGAAGTGAATTGTTTTTTATTGCCATCATGCAGATTGCGGCTTCTATTGCACTGCTTGCTCCGAGTGTATGTCCTGTTAAAGATTTTGTTGAGCTAACAGGAACTTTGTATTCGCCGAAAATTCTTTCTACGGCTTTTGATTCCATTGCGTCGTTTTGTTTTGTTCCTGTTCCGTGAAGATTTAAATAATCTATCTGCCCTGATTTTAAACCTGCATTTTTTAATGCACTGCTCATAGAAGAAAAGGCCCCGTCTCCTTCAGGCTGCGGACTTGTCATGTGATGTGCGTCTGAACTTTCTCCCCAGCCAAGAAGTTTTACGTTAAAGTCAGAAAGTGGTTCTTTTGAAATTACAAAAAATGCTGCTCCGTCTCCAAGAGTTATTCCGCTTCTATTTGCACTTAGCGGAGATGAAATATTTTGGGAAATTGATTCAAGAGCGTCAAAACCCATTAAAGCTGTCTGTGACGCAATGTCTATTCCACCTGCAATTACTGCATCTGCCATTCCTGATTTTACAAGCTGGGCTGCTTTTATTATTGCAATTGCGCTGGAAGAACATGCCGTGTTAAAAGTTAAGCACGGTCCGGTTAATGAATATTTTTCTTTTATTTTTTTTGAAATATATCCGCTTGACTGAAGCTGAAGTTCATAATTTTTTGGAAAAGTGCCGTCTGTTAAAAACTCTTTATGTGCTTCTAAAGATTTTCTGCTGCCGTTGTCACAAGAGCCGACACACACTGCAATCTTTTCTCTTCCAAATTTTTCTTTTGCAAGTAAGATTTCTTTTTTAATCTGATTTAATGCGAGATCTTGAATTTCATAAATGTCCATATCAAGAGAGGCAGCAAAAAATTCTTTACCTGTTGGAATGCGGATTTTTTTTATTCCTGTTGAATCAGCGGCTGAAACTTTTTCCCACAATTCGTCTGCAGATTTTCCTGCCGCACATACAACTCCCGGGGTTGAAATGAAAATCATTCACTTACCTCAAGGTCATCACTTATTTCAACGAGTTTGTATTTGTAATTTCGCAGATAATTTTCTATTTCAATTGTTCCGTCTTCTGAAATATCGATTTGTGCAATTTTCTTTTTGCCGTCAAAAATAAATCTGAACTGATGATTTGGCGCAGGAACTCCAGGTGATGACTCTGAGCCGAATTCAGAAATTACAGAAAATGTTAATCCTGCTTTTCTAAGTTCTGCCTCAATTTCAACTATATCGCCGAATGTGTATTCAAGGTCTGCCACAAGGTATTGAGGTGCAATTTTTTTTGGAAGTACTGTTGATTCAAGAGTACATTTTTTTCCGTCATAAAAAAGCTTTGCAAGAGTAGTTCCAAAATCGCTTACCATCAGCATGGAAATTTCTTTTTTATTTACTGTAAGGTATATGGGCGTACTGAAATTATTTTCACCAAAGGTGGCGGTGAGCATGTAGATTTTATCAGTTTTTCTTTCTATGCATGACGGCGGAAGAACATTTATTGTCTTTGTGTTTGTTACAAAAACTCTTGTTGAACTGCACGATGTAAACATTAAAACTGAAAAAAATGCCAGTAAAGTTTTTTCTATTAACCTCATATTTTCCCCTAAATGTCAGAACGGTCATAAAAGAAGCTGCTTGCGTAAGCTGTTGCAAGCCCGATGAAAATTGCAAGTCCCATTAAGTGAACTGGTACAAACGAACTGAATGTAAGAGCTCCAAATGAAACTGCGGTCGTTATGAATGAAAGAAGAATTGCAAATGGTTCAAGCTTTGCATGTGCAGATTTTTCTGCGCGACGTTCTGCTTCAATCATATAAATTACATAATCGATTCCAAGACCAAACACAAGAATAATTCCGGTAATCGAGAAGAATTCAAGGTGAATGTTCATAATTGCAAAGAATGCAGAAACCATAAGAATTATCAAAAGCGGAATTGAAATGATTTTAAATGCCTGCTTCCATTTATAAAATATTCTAAGAACAATAAAAATCAGAATGTATGCAATCAAGAACATTTTTAAAATCGTAATTGTAAGAGAGTCAAAATCGTGGCTCATGTCTTTTGATTTATTTACGAAGAATACATGTTCACTGTCCTGTTCTGCGAGGGCACGGAATGCTGCATCATCTTTTACAGTCATTCTTCCAGGAAGTACAACCGTATAATATTTTCTTCCGACTTTTCCAAGCCATGCGGTTGAAATATTATTTTTTATGAAAGACGGCAAATCGTTGAATGTAATAAATTCTTCAGGGATTTTAATTTTTGAAGCAAATGCAGCCGCTTCATCTTTTTCCATGCCCCAAACCTGCTCATACTGTTTCTGCACATAAGGCAAAAGTTTTCTGCTTGCTTCAATCGATTTTTTCTGTTTTTCAAATGAAGGAAGATAATTTGAAACTGAAACAAAAGTTCCAAAATCAAGAGTCTTTTTAAGTTCTACAAGGCGTGAAGAAAGAGCTTCTGTGCACTGCAAAAGTTCGTCTTCAGTTTTTGCGCCAACAATATACCAGCCAGTCGGTGAATATTTAAGAACTTTAAGTTTTTCAATTTCGTCGTTGAGTACACGGCCTTCTTTTGTATAAAGTTTAAGAATGTCGTTCTGCACCCAGAATCTTTTAAAGCCGATAACTCCAGCCGTAATTGTAAAAATGAAGAAAATTGAAATTGCAGCGCGACCGACTTTTTTCTTGTTGTACCAGTTACGTGTAATTACAATAGAAGAATATCTTACTTTTCTGTTTGATTCTTCCGGGATTTTTATGCATGGATAGATGCACATGACTGTTAAATACGAACTCAAGATTCCCACTGAAGAGAAACATGAAATCTGACGCAGCAAATTAAACGGAGCAAATGCAAGTACAAGGAAACAAACTTCTGTTGAAATCAAAGAAAGCGTAAGTCCTGAAAAAAGATATTTTCTGATTTGAGAGCCTGTCTTTAAATCATCGTTGCCTTTCCAGTTGATAAAAAAGTGCAGACTGTAGTCAATGCATGAGCCGATGAGTGAAGTTCCAAATACAAGTGTGAGAATATGAATTTTCCCAAAGATTCCCATTGTTGCAGAAAATGCTGCAAATATAGAACAGCCGATTGAACACAGCGACCAGATAATCGGGCTTGGAGTTCTGAATACAAGAAGCAGCATTATGATTACAACTGCAATTGAAACTGTAGAAATCCATGAAATTTCTTTTACTGCACTTATTGAACTTTTGTGGCTGTGGAAAGGAGTTCCTGAATAAACAAAATAAGTTCCGTCTTTTTCATACGGTGAGCAGACTGAATAAATTTCTGATACGCCGTTTTTACTGCTTGCAAGTGCTGCACCCTTTTTACTGAGAGTACCGCTGATCATTACATACCAGTTTCCTTCAAACTCTCCGACAATAACGCCTTCTTTTGTTTTCATTGAGCCGCTGTTTTCCTGAAGCGTTTCAAGATAATTTAAGACTGCATTTCCTTCAAGAAAAAAAGGATCGCTCAAGACAGTTTCGTCATCATCTGAAGAAGTAAAAACTGAAACAATCTGCTGATTTACGTCATCAAAATTTACACGCTCATCAACTGCTTTTGAAAATTCAGGGAGTCCCGAGTAATCAATTTCATCAGTTACAGAATCTGACAATTTGCCTGATTCAATTAAAGCAATATCTTCATCACTTAAAAGATTGTATTTGTATTTGCGGATGAACTGAGAAGTTTCAGAAAGAATTTTTCCCTGATCTACAAAAAGATCTAGCGAAGAAAAATTTTTACTTGAACGAAGCTTTGAATATACTTCAACGGCAACTCTTCTTGCCTCAGAAAAACTTTTGTTTCTTACAAGAATAGTTACAGTCTGTGCAGTTCTTACAGTCAGCTCATTATCAGCCTTCCCGATTTCTTTTCTGTCATAAGTTTGAGGAAGCATGTTAAAAAGGTCTGCATCAATTTTCATTGAGTTTTTATTCAACACAAAACGTATTCCAAAAAACACAAGAATTAAAAGATGAAATGCAGCCCAGACTGCCAGATAATGTCTGTTTCGTTTATTTAAAAATGAAAAGTTTTTTTTCATCTGGAGAGAGTTCCTTTAGATATTTTAAGTTTGAAAGATTATAAGTCAGCGAATCACCTGAGACTTCAGAAATTACAACAGATGAAATCTCGCTTGTTGTGCCGTCTGAAGTTCCCGTCATTACAATATCTTTGATTTTAGAAGACATTTTTTTTCCGGTTGGAACGAGAGTCATTGTCCATTTTCCGCCCGCAAATTTAAAATCAATCTTGAAGTTTTTTTTCAAATTGCTTAAATCGTTTGCAAAAAAAGCATCAACTGAATTCTTAAAATTTTTGAATGTATCATTTCCTTCAATTGAAGTTACAGTTTCTTTTCCGTTTGAAATTTGAGTCATTGCAGAAGAATTTATAATCATTGTGGATGCAACAGGTTTTTTAGTATTCCAGTAAATTCCTTCTGTGCTGAAAATGAATGTTCCGTAAGATTTTATCTTTCTGTTCTTCATCTTCTTTATAACTTTTATCTGTTCAAAATTTCCTGTTGTATGAGTGTGTTGTGAAAGCTGTTCGCATACAGATTCCATTGTAACATTCTGTGCATTTGCTGAAAAAATAAAGCATGCCAAAATAAATGCAATAGAAAACTTTTTCATATTCCAACTCCTGTTAAAAAGCAATATAAATTCTATTCCTTATTACCGATAAAACTCTCAACTTTTTTTATCAACGACTGAGGGCAGACAAAAAGAGTCTTGTTCGTTTTGCTGTCTATAACCATTTGAGTTGTGCTGGCTTTTGTTACAAGAACTCCTTCCTGATTAAAAATCTCGTAATCAAATTTTAGACAATTCTCATATTCCGTAAGATAAACTTTTACGACTGCTTCTTCGCGGAATTTCAGAGACCGCATATATTTTATACTTAATTCAACGATTGGAAAAGCATACCCTTCGTTTTTCATATCCACGTAAGTATAGTTTAATTTTTCAAGAAAAAAACATCTGGCCCGCTCAAGAAACTGTACGTAGTTTCCGTGATAAACGATATCCATAGAATCAACATCATAAAATTCAACTTTGATTTTTGCTTCTACACATGCAAAATATTTTTTTACTGCCATTTAATTCTCCGCCTGATGATAGAAATCAAAAAAATTGTACCACTGGAACGGCGCAATTTTACAGAATGATTCAAGATTTTCAGCATATTCTTTACATAATGATTTTATTACCAGTTCACGGTCTTTTCTTGTGCTGCATTCAAGATTGATTTTTGATTGCCGCACATAAAGTACGTTTCTTGATTTAAACATGAAAGTCTTTTCTCTCAAGCCGTAAATGTAAAATACCGGGACTTTAAATAAGGTCGCCATAAGAAATACGCCATATGGAAATTCTGCGATTCGTCCCAGAAAATTTTGGCTGATTGTTCTTTCTTTTGTTTCTGCGGAAGTTCTGTCACAGGCTGCAAAAAGAAGCTCTCCTGCAGCAAGTTTTTCCTGAAGAATGCAGATTGTTGCGGGTGAAATTTCAGAAGGGTCTATTGCATTCATGTAAAAATCGCTGTTGATTTTGTTTATGACGCTGCTGAATTTTTTGCTCGATTTTTTTTCCATTATAATATTGATTACAGGCTTTGAGTTATCCGTAAATTTTCTTTCCAAAGCAAGGCTTCTCATAAAATCAATATTTCCAAGATGCGAACCGAAAATTATTGCGCCATTTTTTTGATTTATCAGATTTTCCGCAGATTGAGACTGTTCAATTTTTACAATCTTTTTGTTCTTTATATTTTTTCCAGTCCACGATGAAAGTCTTTCTATTAAACTGAGGCTGAATGAAAGAATTGATTTGTAGCCGCTTATTTTTTCAGGGATTTTTCCGTCTGTAAAAGTTTTAAGTTGCTTTTGAAATTCAACAGCATGTTTAACAGGTTTTCTGGCAAAGAGAAAATAAAAAAATGAAACAAAAACTGCGATTGAATTTACAACGGCTTCCGGTAAAATTTTTACAAGAAAAAGTGTAAAGAGAATCGGAAAATCTGTTTTTGCATATTCTTTTTCTTTTGACCAGTGTGCCATTATCTTACCTTGATTTTTTGAATGTTCTGAAAATAAGCAGAGGAAGACGCAGAATCATTCCGCAGCACAATCTAGTATACGTCAGGGAAATATGAATGTTATCTCTTACCGCGCGGAAATTTGAAACACCGTCTTTTGGATACGAGATTTTTACCGGGGAAGAAATTATTTCTATATTTTTCCACGAAAGATGCACAAGTATATCGATATCAAAGCCCATGTGACTGTCTATTACAGCATGTTTTTTTAACAAAGCTACATAAGGTGCAACAGGATAGATTCTAAAACCGATCATAGCATCTTTTATTTTTCTTGAAACCGTTACAACATGAATCCAGAAGTTAGCAATTTTTCTGCCATTAAGCCTGTGACGAGGAACTGTTTCATCATACTGAGGATAACCGCAGATTATCGCATCAGGCTTTTTTTGTGAAAGCTCAAGAAACTCACCGACCGCATCAAGATCATGCTGACCGTCAGAATCAAGCTGAAAAACATGAGTGAGTCCAAGCTTTTCTGCACATAAAACGCCTTCATTTACAGCTCTGCCTTTTCCGCCATTTTTTTTGCGTTCAACAAGAACAACGTCTGAAAATTTTCCTTGAACTTCATGAATAAATTTTTTATCAGTTTCATCATTACCGTCATCTACAACAATTACTGGAAAATTAAATTTCTGCAGAGAGGAAACTACATACTCTAAAGTTGAGCCATGTCTGTAAACCGGAATAACGAAAGCAAATTTATTCATTCAGCATACCTCGTAAGAGCCGGTAGAATAAATTTTATCTTTTACTGAACTGTCGCACATTGTAAAAGAAACTCTGTTTTTTTCTTTTTCATATGAGATTGAAAGATTAACCTTTGTATCCGGCAAAACAGGTGACATAAATTTCATTCTGCGGATTTTTGAAGCACCTGTTCCGATGTTAAAAAATTTTGAAGCAAATCTTGTTACAACTTCAAACTGGCCGACTGCAGGAAGCAATTTAAAGCCAGGAAAATGTCCGCAGAAAAAATCACTTTCTTCCGGTATAAATAATTCCAGAGAAACAGATTTTTCTGTCTGACTGAGGATTACAGGATTATCAATTGAATGAGTATTTTCTAAAATCATTTTTCAAACAATGCAACAATTTCGTCTTTGTGTTTTTTCCCCTGAACATCTGTTGGTAAAGCATCCAGATAACGCCATTTTTTAGGGATAACTACATTTTCAAAATATTTTTGAAGGTACTGCTGAAGGTAACGGTTTATGCTGAATTTTTCCATTCCTTCAAAAAACTCTTTTCCTTTTTTGCTGAATACAAGTGCCGCACCAAGAAATTGTCTTACATCATTTGAAAGTGCCACAACTTTTACATCTGCAACAAGCCCTGATTCAAGAAGCCTGTTTTCCATTTCCGTGAGAGAAATTCTTTTCTGTTCTATTTTTACGATTGAATCAGCTCTTCCTTTTAAAATGAATCTGTTTGTTCCTTCAATAAAATCAACAAGATCCGCTGTTGCAAATCCTTCCGGATTTCTGATATACGGCGAAATTATTCTGAGGCATCCGTCGTCCCCTTTCCAGATTTTTGCATTATCAAAAGGAGTCCATTCAAGATTGTTGATATTCTGCTGTCTATATGCAATTCCGCTTGTCTCTGTTGAACCGTAAACTTCAAGCGGATAAACGCCAAAACATTTTGCAGTATCAACCGCAAGTTCAGGAGAAACAGCTCCGCCGCTTGTAAAAATGAATGGAGATTCCATTGGAAGTTTTAAAATTCCGTTATTCCGCAAGCCTTCTGTTGTGCGTTTAAGGAATGCAGGTGTTGCAATAAGTACATAAGGAGTGTCATCCAGACTTTCAAATTCTTCTGGAAACTCAATGCGTTTTCTTCTAAAAGGAATTCCAAGTGAAAACGGAATACATATTCCAAACAGGAAGCCGTAAATGTGATGCTGACTTACAGTTGTAATCAGTTTGCGCTTTGAAAATTCTTCGCCCCATTTTGACATTACAAAAGCATTATCTTCTTCAAATTCTTTCATACGCTGAAGAACGGCTTTTGATTTTCCTGTACTGCCTGAAGTGTAAAGATAAATCTCAGTTTCTTCTGCGCTGATTTTTGGAGTCGTTCTGATTTCTTCTTCTGACGGATTTTTGCAATTTTCTAAAACCAAAGGAACATAAACTGCGCCGTCAACATTTCTGTCAGTTATAAAAGCATCATTTTCTTTTTTTATTTCTTCTATAAAACTTTCAGCAATATTCTGCGTAAGATAAATTCTTTTTTTACACTGAAGCAATGCAATAAACGTCACAAGAAAATTCCAATAATCTTCACAGTGAACAATCCAGTTCGTGCTGTTTTTTGATTCAATGAATGAACGAAGCTTTGCAGTATCCGTTAAAAAATCTTTCCAGGTTTTAAAAACTCCGTTATGCCATTTATTTTCAAAACAAAGAACATAATTATCCGGTCTTGAATTCGAAGTAAATTCTGTTATTTTATAAATTTTGTTCATTCTTTTTTTCAACCCTTTTTCTGACAATATACTCAATGAAGAAAATCAATCCCATGATTCCATAAGAAATTCCTCCATTATAGAGGGCCCAGATTTTATCATTGCACGAGATAACCGTGTACAGTGCAATTATACCGTTTATTACAAAAAAAATGCACCATAAAATAGTTACTTTACGGCAATAAGATTCTGCAGATTTTTCTCTTTTTGAGCTGGCAAGAGTTTTGTCTAAAAGAAGAGCAAATCTGAAGCACATATTCGGGCCTTTTATCAATGTGATTCCAAAAAAGAACAGAAAAAATACACTGACTGTTACAGAATACATTTTCAGAAAAAAGGTTTTATTTGTTATATAGCACAGGATTCCCGCAGTAAGCAGAAGGGCTGAGCTTATAATCGGACGGACGGATTTTTTTGCGCCTGAAGCAGACAGAAAATACATGCATGCAAAAAGCATTATGCAAAGAGAAATAATTCTTACAGGCAGATTGAAAACAACGAGACAGAGAAAAACGCATATCGGGTAAATTGCTGTAAGAATTATAAAAAAGGTTTTTATGAAAGATTTAATTCCAGGCATTGTAAAGGGCATCAACAACATCCTGAAGTGTTTTTGCCGATTTGAAAATTGTCGGATCAAGATTCGGCTTTCCTTCCGGAGTAAATTCTTTCATTTTTACAATCAGATCAATTGCATCAATTGAGTCCAGATCAAGATCATCTCCCAAAAGTGCAGACGGAACAAGAGAGCCATCTTCAAGTTCAAATTCTTCTATAAGAATATTTTTTATTTTTTTAAAAAGCTCTTCTTTAGTCATTTAAACTTACTCTCCCGAATTTTTTGAAATGTACTCTGCAAGTGATTTTACAGATTCAAAAGCGTTTTTATTTTCAGCACTATCCTGAGAAAAAGAAACCTTAAATTCTTTTTTTAATGCAACACCAAGTTCAAGTGCATCGATTGAATCAAGCCCGAGTCCGTCTCCAAAAAGAGGTTCACTATCTGAAATATTTTCAGGCTTTATATCTTCCAGTTGAAGCGAGTTGATAATCACTTCTTTAATCTTGAGTTTCAATTCATCCATAACGAAGGTAATTTTATTGAAAATATGGTAAAAATTCAACTTTCTCTTGATTATAAAAAACGCCTTTACTTTGATTTTTTCTTTTTAATGCTGTATTTTATTTGTTAATGAAGATTTATATCGGCAAAATATGCAGATGGCAGCCGTCCGAAGAAACAAAAATTCCAAAACTTGAATTTGTAAATCCAATGTTCAAAAGAAGATTGAGTCAGCTTACCAGAATGACGATCCAGGTGATTCATGATGTTCTTGAGCAGGATAATTCTTACTCTTCTTTAAAAATTGAGTTTTCATCTTTTTACGGCGAAATAAAAAGACAGTTCAGCATAAATAAATCAATTGCATGTGACGGTGAAGTAAGTCCCGCTGATTTTTCACTTTCTGTTTTTAACGCACCAGTTGCCGCAGCTTCAATTGCACTTGGACTTAAAGCCGGATACTCTGCCGCATTTTCTTCTGACAGAAATTTTAAAGACCTTTTAAAAAGTGCTTCTGCATCAGTTTTGTGCGGTGAAGAAGAAAAAATTATTTTTGTGTATACTGATGAAGAAATTCCTGAAGAATACAAAAGCCTCGGTGAAAAAAACATACCGCTTGCTCTTTCTTTTGTAATTTCTTCTGTTCCATTTTCCGCATCCACTGAAATCGAACTTGATTCTTTAGATAACAGTATTGAATCATTCCTGGAAAAATATGACAGATAAAATTCTCAAATTTGCAAATTTCATCAGATATCATTTTTACTGCTTACTTAAGCTGATTATGATTTTTATAATCGGCTCAGGAAGTGTTTTTCTTGCTGTTTGCATCTTTCCGTTAATCCGCATTTTTTCTTTTTCAAAAGATAAATTTAAAAGCCGCGGAAGACGATTTATCTCTGCAAGTTTTAAAGGTTTTGTATTTCTTTTAAAAATCAGCGGAATTGTAAAAGTTAAGATCAGCAGGGAAGATAAAATAAAACTTAAAACTCTTAAATCAAAAATTATTGTTGCAAATCATCCGTCTATACTTGATGTCGTAATTCTCATGAGCATTATTCCGGGGCCGGATTGCATTGTCGGTCAGCAGTATGCAAAGACAATTTTGGGCGGAGTAATTAAACAGGTTTTTATTTTAAGTTCGATTAATATTGAAAGTCTTTTTGAAATCTGTAAAAAAACTATAGACAGCGGAAATAATATTTTGATTTTTCCAGAAGGAACAAGAACTCCTCAGATTGGAAATGCTCATTATAAAAAAGGTGCAGCACGAATTGCCTCATACTGCAGCACGGACATTCAGGTTTTGCTGATTTCAGGAACAGACAAACGCGGACTGCAAAAACATAATCCTTTCTGGAGCTACAACACAAAGGAAAATCTTGTATACGAAATTAAAGTTCTTGAAGAAATTAAAATTGATGATTACAAAAATCTTCCGTCACCCGCAAGTGCAAAAAGAATTACAAAAAAAATTGTCACAATGATTCAAGACGCTGAAAATGAAAACAGAAGAAATTCTTCTTTCAAAACTTTCAACGCTGTCTGATTAAAACCAGAACCTGACTCCGCCACTTACAGGAAATCTCAGCGGGTCAAGAAAAATTTTATAATCAGAATCTTTTTTTATTCCATAAGTCAAAGCCCATACTGCCTGAATATAGAATTCAAAGCTTCCGTTTTCTCCTGCAAAATAATTTAGTCCTGCACCAAGCCTCGAATCAGAAAAGATTTTTTTGCTGTCTGAAAATGATGCTCCGAATCCAAAGCCCCACAAAAAATATCTGTTAAAAGTTCCGCTGATTTTTTTGTAAATCACCCAGTTTTCAAAATTGATTTCAACGCTTTTGTTTTTTACGTTGTAATCTAAACTTTCAACCCACGGACTTGAATCCATAGCAAATGAAACTGATACAAAAGGAAGATTTTTGTCTTCAATATTTTTACGTGAAAAATCTGCACCAACTTGCACTCCGATGCCACATTTTGCAGAAACTGAAAACGATGCAAATAAAATAATGCAAATCAAAATAATTTTTTTCATGCTTTCTGATATTTTATTCATTTACTTCTTTTTTTCAAATATGAGTTCATGATAATATTTAAGAATGAAGAAAATTCTTACCACAATACTATTGCTTTTGCTTTTTGATATTTCTCTGTCTGCAAAAAGCGGTTATAAGAAAATTTATTTATGGCGCTCAGTTAAAGGGATGGAAACTAACGTCCGCGATACTGTTCTGCATGTTCCTGAAAAAATAATTAATCCTCAGAAAAAAAATAAAACTGCAATGATAATCTGTCCGGGTGGAAGCTATCATCATCTTGGTATGAACAATGAAGGTTTTTCTTCCGCTGAATTTTTCATGGAGAATGAGATTGTTCCTTTTGTTCTTCAGTACAGAGTTGCTTATAACGGTCATCATCATCCTGAAATGCTTGAAGATATTCAAATGGCAATTAATTATGTCAGAAGTCATGCGGAAGAATATGGAATCGATAAAAATAAACTTGGCTGCATCGGTTATTCTGCGGGAGGACATCTTGTTCTTATGGCAGGAGCTTTTGGGAAAACAGATGAACTTGCAAAGCTTGGAGTAAAAGTCACTGAATCTTTAAGACCGGATTTTGTGGCTCCGATTTACCCTGTAGTTTCCATGCAGGATGATATTGCTCACAAAAGATCCCGCAAAAATCTGATTGGCAGAAAATATACAAAAGAAACTCAGGACAAATTTTCCATGGAGCTTTCTCTTCCTGATGATATGGTTCCAGTTTTTCTTTTAGCCTGCAAAGATGATCCTATTGTAAAATTTGAAAACAGTGAACGACTTTATAAATCCCTGCAGGAAAAGAAAATTACTTCTGTGTTTTATTTTTATCCAAAGGGCGGACACGGATTTGGAATGGATGATAACTGGGTAAACAGAAAATATATGTGGAACAAAACGTACCTTATTCCGTGGATGAAAGAAATCGGGATGCTTGAATAAAAAAAAAGCTGCAATTACTGCAGCCCGTAAAATTAAAGTTCTTCCTTGAACACTTTTCCGAAGTTTTTCATGTAATCGAAGAAAGAAAGATATGCAAGAACTACACAGAAGCTGAAAAATCCCCAGCCGATATATTGGAAAATGTGCATATTAAGTCCAAACTTTGCATCGAGTCCCATTCTGATAATTGCTTCCTGAACAAGAGCAATGAAGCATGAAGCAACATAAAATACAGTCTTGATTTTACCGCCTTTTCTAGCCGCAATTGCAGTCCCTCTCTTTGCAGAAATCATTCTCAAGAAATTCTGGCTGAACTCTCTGTAAAGAATAAGAACATAGCAGGAAACTGGCATATATTCAGAAAAAACAAAACACGTAAACATCGACAAATGAAGAAAAACATCTGCAAAAGGATCAAACATTTTGCCGAAATCAGAAACTTCATTATGTAAACGTGCATAATGACCGTCAAGATAATCTGTAAGTTCAACAAAGGCAAGAAGAACAATAACAACCCAAATCATTATAACTGAAAAAGTCTGAGATGAATGAATCCAGCGCGGGATGTTGTAGAGAAAAAATATAACCGGAGCACCGATCATTCTTGCCAAAGTAAACTTATTTGAGGTTTTCATACCGCAATAGTATAGATTAATAAAACTTTATTTGCAAGATAACTAAAAATTGCATTTTTTAAGGATTACTTTTATATTTTAAGAAAGGAAATTATGGCAAAAAAGAAATCGATAATTTACAAATGCTCAAACTGCGGATATTCTCAACCTGCATGGCTTGGAAGATGTCCCGAATGCGGTGAATGGAACACGATGGAAGAGCATATTACAGACCCGAATGCTTCTTCTTCACAGCTTAAATCGAATGGAACTGCAGTAAAAATCAAGCCTGTACCTCTTTCAAAAGTTACTATTCAAGATGAAGGCAGATTTTCAACGGGAAATGTTGAATTTGACCGTGTTCTTGGAGGTGGTGCTACAAAAAGAAGTGCAATTTTAATCGGCGGAGAACCTGGAATCGGTAAATCTACACTTTTAATTCAGACCGCTGCAAATATGCTTAAAAAAAATAAGGTGCTTTATGTAAGCGGTGAAGAATCAGCGGGGCAGATTAAAGGTCGTGCAGTCCGGCTTGGAATCAATGTTGATGATGTTGAAATTCTTTGTACGCTCAGGCTTGAAGATATTCTTGATGCTCTCGACAGCTTAAATCCGACAGTTGTAATTATCGATTCGATTCAGACTGTTTATTCTGTTGAATGTGGCGTTGTTCCAGGGACTGTGAATCAGCTGAAATATTGTGCAAATGAACTGATTTCCTGGGTAAAAGAGCGGGATAGTGTTCTTTTTATGACTGCCCATGTTACAAAAGACGGAAATATTGCAGGACCAAAGAGCCTTGAACACATGGTTGATACGGTTCTTTCCTTTGAGCGTACAAAAGATGAAGTTCGATTTTTAAGGTCACAGAAAAACAGATTCGGTAGTGTTGATGAACTTGGAATTTTTGAAATGGAAGCTACAGGATTAAAGTGCGTTTCAGATCCAAGTGCGTTATTTCTTACACGGCGAAAGGGCGAAATTCCTGCGGGGGTTGCGTGTGCTGCTGTTTTTGAAGGTTCAAGGGCTTTTATCGTTGAAATTCAGGCGCTTACTGTGCCGGCAAAGGCAAATGTAAACAGGGTGTATTCAGAAAAAATTGATAATGCCAGAGTAAGTAGAGTTGCAGCAGTTCTTGAAAAGAGGCTTGGAATTAAATTCAGCGATCAGGATCTTTACATTAATGTTGCGGGCGGAATCAGACTTTCAGAAAGTGCGATTGACGCGGCATTGGCAGCGGCTTTATACAGTGCACGCACAGATCTTCCTCTTCCTGAATCCAGTGTCATCATTGGTGAATTAAGTCTTGCCGGTGAAATTCGGCCCGTTACAAAACAGAAGCAGAGAGTTAAAGCCTCAAAAGATCTTGGAATGAAAGTTATAACAACTCCGGAAAAAGAAGCTGGAACTATATGTACTGAAAATGTAAAGGAACTTATAACTGCTCTGTTTAAAAAATAAAAAGCATCTGAAGATTTTATAATTTCTGCAGATGCTTCTGTTTTATTTCAAGTAATATCCGTGAGTTCTTCCAGCTCATAAGAATCATCAAGATCGCTTGCAGTTGGAAGATCGTCCATATTAACAACAATACTCTTTTTTGCAAGCTCTTGAGGATAATCTGTATTATCTGGATTTAAATAATCGGCCTGCTTGTCGATATCTCCTTCAAGAATTCTGAAAACATAACTGCGGACTTTTTTTCTTACTTCCATTGTAACGCCCTTTGAAAAAAGAGTTACAAGAACGTTCATATCGCCTTTTTTAAACTCTTTAAGTGCAATAAGCGAAACAGGAAATCTTACTCCATAAAGAAAAAGATCAACCTTTGACAAGAGAGTATTCGGGGCAATTACACCAGCCATTTTTGCAGGAATTTTGCAGGCTAATCCAACAGAGCTGAAATCAACAAGAGGAAAATGCACGGGGCCACTTTTTGTCGTAATGCTGATAAAAGCGTTTCCACTGATTTCACATGTTGCACGAACATACTGACGGCGGCCTTTTGCGCTGTTAACGTCAAGAATACAAGTCAGTGTTTCTGCAAAATCTTCTCTGTTTGGTGAAGACGGAATGTATCCGCACGGAAGCTTTGCGTTGTAAAAGAAAAGATTCATCTGCTTTGGAGATGTGTTTACAGAAAGAACTCCAAAGAAAATCGTTGTTAAAACTTCATCTTCTTCACACGAATTAATGAAATTCAAATATTGAACAACAGAAAGTGACGAATCATTAACATGGTCCAGGTTTACAAGGCAGATAGAATCCGGATTCTTACGTAAAATGTTCTTTGCCTGTTTAAAATCATCGATAATGAATGTTTCATATTCCATATCGCGCAGTTTGCCTTTTGCAAGCTGTTCAATATTAAACGAGGCATTGATGAAAAAAACTTTTCTTCCGAATACACAATTATCACGTGGAATAAACTCTTCTGCCATAGCACCTGCTTATAAAATTAGAACTTTGCTTTTCTAAGTCTCACCTTTTCGATGTCTTCACAGAACAACTCTCTCAAGTCATTCAAGCCTAAAGCCATGAGAGCCATACGGTCAATACCGATACCCCATGCAAGAACAGGAACGTCAATTCCCATTGCTTTTGTAACTTCAGGACGGAAGATTCCAGATCCGCCAAGTTCAAACCATCCTAATTTTGGATGTTTAATATGTACTTCAATTGAAGGTTCAGTAAACGGGAAGTATCCCGGAACGTATTTTACTTCTTCTGCACCTGCAATTTCCTTTGCAAACATTTCAAGCATACCAAGAAGTGTTTTAAGATTTACATCTTCTCCAAGTATAATACCTTCTGTCTGATAAAAATCGCTCAAGTGTGTTGCATCAACTTTATCATAGCGGAAACAGCGTGCAATTCCAAAATATTTACCGGGAATTTCTGCTTTGTGAAGCTGATGTGCAGAAAGAACTGTACCCTGTGAGCGCATAATCAAACGGCGTGTGAATTCGTTGTCAAAGTTGTAGTTCCATCCGCGGCTTCCTGTATTTCCACCGTTTCTGTGAACTGCAGCAACATTGCTCAAATATGGTTCTTCGATTTCTTTTGCATGTGTAGGATTTTTAAGGCGGTAAACATCATGAATATCGCGTGCTGCATGGAACTGAGGCATAAAAAGAGCATCTCCGTTCCAGAATTCTGTTTCTACGAGAGGGCCGTCAAATTCCTGGAATCCAAGAGAACAAAGCTTATCTTTTACTGATTCAAGGAACTGAACATATGGATTTGTGCGTCCAGGAATGATACGTGCAGGTGGAACTGCAATGTTATATCCGCGGAAAGAACCCTTCTTCCATTCCCCGGAACTAAGCATCTGAGGTGTAATTTCTCCGATTTCTTTACCGGTAATTCCAGCTTCCTTGAGGGCTGCTGCAACTGCCTTAAATGCTTCCTGAAGTTTATAAGCTACAGTTTCGCGTTCAATAGTCTTAAATGGAGTATCAGAAATACCGCGCTTCTTTGTGAGACCGGCCATAATTTCATTCTGTTCTTTTGAAAGATTTGCTGCATCAAGCTGTGCATTTTCAGCTTTTTCAGCCATTGCCATAAGTTCTTTTGCAACAGCAAAACGTGCAGGAATTTCAGCACCGGTATATTCAGCTTTCTTTTCTGCATTCATTGCAAGAACACCGTCTTTGCTCAAACCGCCGAATGCAGAACCGACATCCTTATTTTCAAGACCTGTTCCAGAAGAGATTTCCGGCAGAGTTTTTGGGCCGTTATCTTTAAGGAATTTAATAATTTTTTCTTCAGCAAAGCCTTCTGCAAGAATTTTTCGGCCAAAATCTGTAAGTTCAAAATATGTATGTGGTGTACGGCGAATTTCTTTAAGAAGTTCTTTTCCACTAAGCCAGCTGAATGCCTGATTTGCATGACCTTCCTTATAATTCAGTTCTTTCTGGAGTTTTTCAGAAGTGAGTTCATCATTCTCTGAATAATTTAAAAGTACTTTGATTTCAAGAGGATGAAGATTTTTGATGATTGATTTAATATCCATTTTTAATTTCCTTCAGAATAAAAAAAAAGACTGTCCGAAAGCCCTCAGACTTTACAGACAGTCCATATTATACAACAAAAAATGTTATTTTGTGAAGATTACGTATGAAGAATATTCAACCATTCTTACACCGCGTTCATCCTTAAAATACTTCTTCTTGTCTTTAGCAACATAGCGCTTGTGCTTGTAATTGTGTTCTGCACCAAAATCATCATAAACAGCCATTGCAACATTCATTGCTTCACCTTCTTCAAAGCTTGACTGTGTACATGTGTAGAACAATTTAACCTCACCTGTAAGAGGTGTGTATTCAAGACGTACTTCGATTTTCTTTGCTTTTGGATGAAGTTCAGGGTACTTGTCTTCAACAGTGATATCCTGAGTCTTGCTATCCTGATAGCTGTCCATAGCTTCAAGATTTGTAGAAGCAGCAAAGTTTTCGTCGGCAAATACAGCACCACTAAATAAAACTGCAAATGCAGCAAGTGCAAAAATCTTTTTCATAGTTATTTCCTCCTATATGCAACCTAAAGAACATATCAAAAAGATGTATACTCTACTATTTTATCCGTTTCAAGGAAAAAATCAAGGTCAACAACATATTTACCGTTCTTTACATAAATTCTAGGCGCTTTTATGAGCAGAACGCTTCCGCTGATTTCTTTCGGCTTGTTTTTCATGTAAATTCTCCAGTATTCCCTTACTGCATTTTTACATGCTTCACTGCAGGCCTTTTTTATTCCCTCAAAACCTTCAGACACAGGAGCAGAACCATTGCCTTTTATACGCGGATGATTAATTGAAACCCATCTCTTGTATTCAAGCTTCTGGCTTTCTGTCCTGTCACAATACACGTGACACACAAGCTTATCATCTATGACTTCAGGGGAGTGAACTGTAAAATTGTTAAAATTAGGGTTAAATTCCCGGATTTCTTCAAAACTCCAGTATTCATCTACCTTTCTGCGTTTGTCATACGGCGTATACTCAAAATTCCACCCGGTAAGCATGCCTTGCAGCAAATATGGTGCAATCTGCTTTGTCCTTTCTATCGCATACCCGAACATTTTGTGAAAATCATCATCAGCTTCATTTTTACGGTCATTTTCCGGAATATTTTCTTCATCTCCAAAATGCCCCGGATACGGATCCAAATCTGACCATACAAAAATTCTAAGCTGATCTGCCTGATCTACAACTTGTGCGTCTAATCTAACAACAAATGCAGCTAAAAAAAGATACAGTGAGAAGATGATTTTTTTACTGAGATTCAGTTTCATACTCTATTCATCGGAAGGTTCTTTGATTACTGTTAACCTGTTTCTTCCGTTTCTTTTAGAGATGTAAAGAGCTTTATCCGCCTGATCTACAAGAGCTTTTGCAGTGCGGACAGGATTTTTATCCAGAGAGAATACAGATATACCGCCTGAAATTGTAACGTGCATATGCTGACCCTCAAAGACAAAATCATGTGATTCAATATTTTTTCGGATTCTTTCGCCGACAAATTCTGCTTCTTCCGCATTTGTATTTGGAAGCATGACTGTAAATTCTTCTCCGCCATAACGGGAAGCCATATCATCACCGCGGATACTATCTTTTATGATTTTTGCAACAGAAATCAGAACATAATCACCGCAGGCATGTCCGTATGTATCGTTAAACTTTTTGAAGAAGTCAATATCGAACATGATTACGCTGAGTGAATTATCGTTTACAAATGCTGCATCAAGCTTATCTTCAAGTACATTAAAAAAGAAGAACTTAAGCTTAAGCTTTGTCATCATATCTGTAGAAGACTGTTCAATTAAAGATGCATTATGAATAGCAACAGACGCAAGGGAAGCGATTGTACTTATTTCGTTGCGCTCATAATCGTTATATTCATTATCCATCCCGTCAACAATAATTCTGTCTCCCATAAGAAGAATACCGTTAACACGATTTTTAAGAATGAGCGGTACAACAAGAGAAGGCTTCAACAATGCAAGAGTATCAATATCTTTACAGTCAGGAAGCTGTTCCTGAAGTTCTTTAAGCGTATAAACTTTATTTGAAGTCGACATGAATTCAACAAGAGCAGAGTCCGCAGGAATGATATATGATTTTGAAGGATCAACTTCAAGTCCGGAATAATGATCTGCAAGATGGTACTGATCACTGCCGTATTCAGGAAGAACAAAAATACCTGAACTTGTAACACGCAGCTGAGCCATCGCAATGTAAAGGATTGATTCAATAAGTGAAGTAAGTTCGATTGTTGAACAGAATGAGCGAGAAATACTTATCATCTGCTCAAGGTCGTAAATTTTCTTTTCGAATTCTGCAAGCTGAAGATTAACTTTTTCCTCTTTGTTACTATCAACAGTCTCAGAATTAACTGTCTTCTTTTTTCTGGAAACTGTTTTCACTGAAGACTTTTTTGTCTGAAGAGATTTTGTTTTTTTCTGAGATTCTGTATTTTTTGTGGTAGAGGAGGTGCACTTTCTTCCCATTTTAATTCTTCTCAATCGTGCCAATTATAACATAATTCTTCATTATTTCAAGAAATATTTTCCATTGACCGAACTGAGTCTCCATACACTCTGAATTTTCCTTGTTTCTTGAAGAAAACATCAGAATATTCAAGTTTGTAATCATATCTGAATTAGGCTGCTTTGATTCAACTACGATGTCATTCATTTTTTTATACAGATTAAAAATATTTGAAGTTTCTTTCTGAATCAGCTCTTTTGTTACTTTGTTGATTTTGTCTATAAGAGTTTTAAGTGTTGTCTCAAATGCAGAATCCTTATGACTGTCGAGAACAAGTGAAGTGATATTTGCTTCATCAAATTCATGAGAGCGTGAAAACTTCTCTTCATATTCTGAAATTCTATTGAGGATTTCATTACATGCAAAAACAGCCTGAGAAAAATCAGTCTTGTAATTATTATTGTTAAAATATCCTTCAATAATTATATCGTTGAACAGAGGCTTAACATGCGGTTCATAAAATCTTTTTACAAAGTTTTTCAAAAGCGTCATCGGCATGAGCCACTGGAAAGAACACGGCGTACTCTGCTTAAGCTGATTATCAATATCAACATTATATCCGATTACTTTCTCAAGAGGTTCAGTTCCAAATACAGCTTCTATTTCCGACTGAATCTTTTCATTTTGAATTTCATTCTTTAAGCGCTCTTCATCAGCTCGAAAGCGGTTTTCAAGATATTTTGCATATTTTTGTCTTGAGCCGGCCTTGTATTCAGCATGTTCAGGGAGGAACTCAAGGTTTTTCTTTGCAGTACGAATAAGCCACATCAGAATATCTGGTGAAAGATTATGGCGCAAAATACCCTGAATCTTTCTGAATTTTCCCTTAAGATTTTCTGCCTTTTCTTCAGAGAAAGATCCACCGGAAGAAAGTTTAGCAAGCGCAAGAACTGCATTATACAGAGAATTTGTGATATCAAGTCCGTATGCAACGTAATAAAAATCCATAAGAGGACCTTCAAGCATCTCTACAGGAACAGGCTGAAATGAGGGTTCGTAAGCATCAAGGGATGTATAATTCTGGTCAAAAAGTTTAATTGCTGAAACATATCCAAATGCGCAAAGATCCTTTAACTGATTGAGCTTTGCAAAAACATTATCAATCTTCATGAATTCAGGAGAGTTAAGCTGACGTGCAAGCTTTTCTATTTTTCTGTGATCGCCTTCAAAATAGCGGTTTATGTTGCTTGCTTCTTTTGCGGCCTGTTTTCTATTTTCATAAGAAAGTTCATTCAGGATTTCCATACATTCTTCATCAAACCCTGTAAGAAGAAGCTGCTCTTCGTAATGACGGCTTCGGTTTAAATCTGATGAACAATAAGTATCAGTGAGGATATCTGAAATTTGTTTCGTGCATTCAAAAAGGATCCTGAGGATTTCTGCAAAATTTACCTGTACAAACCCCGATTTATATATATCCGGGGCAAGAATCTTCAATTCACTTTCTGCCCTTTTGATTATCTGTCGCTGAGCAGGATCTACTGCTGATGCAGAAAATAATGACTGAAAAAATTCTGCAATTTTAGAAAATAAACTCATATCAAAATATTATAAAAAATATTCCTGTAATCTTCAACAGATGAAGCTTCTACTATCTTTTTTCTGAATTCAGAGCTCCCCTTAAGACCGCTGCAGTATGCGCAGAATTTTTTACGCATCAAAAGACAGGCAGGACGCTCGCCTTTATCTGCAACATTTATTTCAAGTTCCTTAAATCCCGCAAGAAGACGGTCTTTTGGAGTTTCTTTTTCGTAAGAGCCTTCAGTAAGATATTTTTTTGTCCTTGTAAAAAGAAATGGATCCCCCATCGCACCTCTGGCAAACATAACGGCGTCAACTCCAGTTTCTTTTAACATCTGCTCAGCTGTTTCCGGGGTAAAAGCATCTCCACTGCCAAAAACAGGAATACGTCCGTCAACAAAATCCACAAGCTCTTTTTGAATATTCCAGTCAGCTTTACCTGCATATCCTTGAGATCTGGTTCTTGCATGAAGAGTTATAGCTGATGCTCCGGCTTTTATTGCTGCTTCTGCATTTTCTTTCCAGGTAAGATGTGTACTGTCCCAGCCGCTTCTGATTTTAATTGTTACAGGAACTTTTCCTTCTACACTGTCAACAACAGCTTTTACAATAGAATATAACAGCTCAGAATCCCGTGTAAGACAACTTCCGGCCCCGCTTTTTATGATTTTTGGAACAGGACAGCCACCGTTTATATCGATGCAGTCACAATCAGTCTGTTCAAGAACGATTTTTGCCGCACGAGACATGACATCTGCATTTCCTCCGAAAATCTGCACAGCATACTTTGTTTCATTCGGAGCACGCTTCATCAGCTCTCTTGTTTTCAGATTATTTCTTGTTAATGCTTCTGCGCTGACCATTTCCGTTGTACAGAAGGAAGCGCCGCAATCAACACAAAGACTGCGAAATGCCCTGTCACTGTAGCCTGCAATAGGTGCAAGAAAGAGATTTCCGTCTAAGTGCAAAGATCCTATATCTACGCTGTGATACAACATCGGTTATAGAAATTATTCTTCCGGAAGTCCGAAAATTTTACAGCTGTTTTTCCAAAGCTGATTCGCAAGCACTTCAAGATCCATTTCAACCATATCTGCAAGAAATTTTGCTGTTGAAGAAAGCATCTTTGGCATCGTTCGCTTCTTTTCACGGAATTCAGAAGGAATCATGAACGGACTTTCAGTTTCTATAAGAACATGATCAAGGGCATTCATTTCTTTGAGGGCAAATACTGTCTCATGAAGATTACGTGCATTTCTGTAAGTTAAATTTCCTGCAAACGAGAAATATACATTCATTCCCGCATCAAGACACATTTTAGCGTATTCTGCATTTTCGCTGTAACAATGGAAAATTGCGCCACGTTCTGGAAGCCTGTCCTGAAGAATTTCAAAAATATCTCTTCCTGCATCACGGTTGTGAATGATTACAGGCAGATTGTGTTTTTGTGCAAGTTCAAGCTGAGCGATAAAAAGTTCAATCTGTCTTCTCTTATCTCCGTACTGCTTGCAATAGTCCAGACCTGTTTCACCGATAGCAACAACATTTGGAAGAGATACGCTGTCTTCAATTATTTTTACCCAGTCATCTCCAGGAGCAGTAACTTCAGACGGACCAACACCTACTGCGTGGAAAATATTTTTCTGGGACTTGAGGACTGCATACTCCTTTTTAAAATCATGAAGATTATTGTTTATGCTTATGATGCGTGTAACGCCGGCCTGTTTTGCCTGCTGAATAACGCGAAACTGTTCAATAGGGTCATCATATATCAACCCTATATGGGCGTGAGTATCAAAAAACTGCATTTGTGATTCCTTATTTAGATCTGCAAGAATAATTAATTATTTTTTTAATAATATCCGATTTATGTATAATAGGATAACACAGTATATTTTTCTAGTCAAATTAATATTATGAAGTTGTTATACGGATAATTTACTGAAATTTGACACATAAAATAGACTTTGCTATACTCTACAGGTTAATATCGAGGATAATTTTGGCTCGTACACATAGATATAAAAGACTTGAAAAGAATTTTGTTTCTCGAATCATGAACTTTTTTGCAGGAGTTTTTTCTGTTGCAGGTCATGCTTGTTTAAAGGCAATAAAATTCTTTGACGGAAAAATTACACTGATGCTTGTGCCTCATTCACAGAGTAAAGTAATCAGTTTTCAGACAAACCTTTTTGCACTTGTTCTTTCTGCAGTTATTCTTACAGGTGTTGCATTTTCTTTCATTTATTTTAACCACAAGACAGCTTCTTCAGTAAGAGAAGTTTCCCGCCTCAGAAGTGAAAACAGAGATACTCTTGCAAGTCTTGATGAACTTCGTGATGAAAACAACAATCTTCTTCAGACTGCAAAACGTTTTCAAAACTCATTGAACAGTTCACTTTCGCTTCTTGGAATCAATCAGACTACTTCTTCTGCAAAAGCTTCCGGAAAAAACAGCGATCTTTCTTCACTTTTTGACTCAAAGGCAACAGGTTCCGGAACTTTAAAAGAAACCTCAGATGTAAAACAGCTTACTTCATATCTTGAAAGTGCAGTTCAGCCGGTTGAACGAATCGGTAAAATGCTTAAGAACCAGGGAGCACTTTTTTCTGACATTCCAAACGTATGGCCTATCAAAAACGGTATCGGTCATATTTCCATGGAATTCGGTCAGAATATTCACCCGATTACTCAGCAGTGGTACATTCATAAAGGTCTCGACTTTTCTACATGGAGATCAGGTGACCCGATTATTGCTACAGCAAACGGACAGGTCGTTACAGTTGGATATGATGCAAGTTTCGGAAACTTTGTAATCATCAAACATAAATACGGAATCTACACCCGCTATGCACATATGAATTCTGTACGCGTTCACAAGGGAGATTCTGTTACACAGCGTCAGGTTATCGGTACAATCGGAAATACAGGTATTTCTACGGGACCTCATCTTCATTATGAAGTACATATTGGTGCCGATGTTGTAGATCCTGCAAAATACATCAACGTTAAATAAAATGAACTTTCAGGACGACATCTCAATCAACAACATTCTTGGATCCGGCTCAACAATCAAAGGCGATTTATCAATCCGCGGATTTGCAAAAATTGATGGATGCATAAATGGAAATCTTGAAGTTACAGGCAATCTTATAATCGGAAAGGATGCTAAAATTAACGGCAACGTTTCTGCAAAATCAATTACAGTCGGCGGAATCATCAAAGGGAATGTTATTGCACCAGAATCAGTTCATCTTCTTTCAAGCTGCGTTGTATTAGGCGACGTTCAGACAAAAAGAATTCAAGCTGATGAGAATGTTGTTTTCCACGGGCACTGTATCTCAATTTCAAATTCTGATGAATATGAAAAAGCCGTAAGCAAATGGAACAATATCAGTTCTGTAAGCTCAAGCACTTTCAGGATCTAAAATGGTTGACGGATTAAATCCAAATCTGTATCTTGCACAAGCTCAGGCGGCAGCAGCTCAACAGGCAGCAAAATCTTCCAAAGACGAAAAATCAAAAAAAACAGACAAAGCTAAAAGTAAAGTTTTTGCAAATGCATTTGAACGTTCCAAAATGGAGCTTGAACTTGCCAAGGCTGGATTTCCAAAAGAAATTGCAGGAATGGATCTTGAAGAAGCTGCAATTTTTCTTAAGGACGAAGCGGATATCGCGGCAGACCAGCTTAAGGAACATCAGACTCCAGAAATGTTTGCAGACTACAGAAAAAAAGTTGCCAACTTTCTGCGCTACATTCAGAAAAATAATTTTGAAGTGATTAAAAGGGAACGGCGCACAAGAACTAGAAGCAGAGAACCGCAGTTTATAATCACGGCAGTAAACGAAAAGCTTGATGAAATGGCACGATGGCTTTTAAGTACGCACAGAGATGCCTTTAATATGCTTGCAAAGGTTGACGAAATAAAAGGATTGTTGATAGACTTATTAGGTTAAAAAATACAGAAAAGATTTCATAAGGAATAAAAATGTCAGAAGAAAAATACGAGGAAAACGAAGATCTTTCAAGTCTTGAAGATGATTATGGTTCAACAGAAGACAGCAGTAAATTCGTTTTTCCAGATAATTTATATAAAGTAAAATTAAGCTACTCTTTTGAAGGGCTTTATGCAACTCTTTCACCGGGAATGACAGCTGAAGCAGGTGACAAGGTTATTGTTCCTACAAGATACGGACTTGATCTTGGAATCTGTATGGGAAAAGTAAATACTCCAGTTGGAATCAAACCTTCTGACGTAATTGAAATTTCCAGAAAAGCAACAAAAGAAGATCTTGAAAAAGCTGAAAGTCTTGTAGAAACTGAAAAAAATGCATTCAAGATTTTCCGTGAAAAAGTTGAAACTCACAAGCTGGACATGAAGTTAATTTCAGTTCATTTTCTTGTCGGTGAACCAAAAGCACTTTTCTTTTTCTCAAGCGACAACCGTGTAGATTTCAGGGAACTTGTAAAAGACCTTGTATTTGTCTTTAAGATGAGAATTGAATTGAGACAGATTGGCGTAAGAGATGAAAGCAGAATTACAGGTGGACTTGGTGTTTGTGGAAGACCATTCTGCTGCTGTCACGTAAGCGATAAGCTTCGTCCTGTAAGCATCCGTATGGCTAAAGATCAAAACTTGAGCTTAAACTCAATGAAAATCAGCGGACAATGTGGAAGACTTTTGTGCTGCTTGAGTTATGAATATGACTGGTATTCTGAAGCAAGGAAAAAACTTCCTTCAGAGGGAATTCACCTGCACTATGACGGAACAAATTTCCGCGTAATAGAAGTAAACCTGATTTCTTCGATGATTAAAATGCAGGGAGAAGACGGACGCGTACTTGAAGTTAACGCAAAACGCTTTTCAAAAGAAAACGGTAAGTGGCGCGTTAATTAATAAAATTGGCTTCCAGTCGTCTTGAATATAACGAAACCGCGCTATATAGCGCTTATATACTGTTTGTTGCAAAGTAACTATTTATCTTGTCTCTTTCGCGACAGCAACAAACAGAATATTTTCGTCACATTCAATATTCCTTCGCGCCAATTTTATTGAATTTAAATACTTGAAGTTAAAATCAAATCTTACACTCAGTTTGAAAAATTATTTTTTTACATCAACATCGTTAGGAAAATGGCCGTCAGCTTTTTCCTTGAGCGGGATGTAACGTTCATAGATTCTTTCTTTAAGTTCAGTTGAGCTTACTCCTTTTCCATACGGAAAGTAAACTACATCAACACCCTGTTCTTTAAGATAATCATATTTTCCAACCCAGTCATCGCCTACAACAAAAACATCAAAGTTCAGTTTTTTAACTTTATCTTCGTGATTTAAAGAATGCTGAGGAATTACGATATCCGGATATTTTAAAGCTTTAACAAGAGCAATTCTTTCATCAAAAGGAATAATCGGCTGACTTTTGTAAGACATTACAAGTTCATCTGTATTAACTCCGACAATAAGAATATCTCCAAGAGAGCGTGCATATTCAATCATCTTAATGTGATTTGCGTGGAGCATATCAAATGTTCCTGAAGTATAAACTACTGTTTTTCCTGCTATCATCGGTTACCTCCCTGCTGTTATGCGAGAATTTTTTTAAGAGCCTTAACAAGCTTATCAATCTGTTTTTTGCTTATTGTTCCAATGTGACCTACGCGGAAAACTTTTTCTGCCATGTCGCCTGCGTTTGGACAAATCCATATCTTGTATTCATTTTTTACTTTTTCAAAAATTTCTTTTGCATTGAGCTTGCACTGTGTTGCATCAAGAGCCGTTACACAATTTGAAGCATATGACTGAGGAACAAACATTTTAAATGGAAGTCCTGCAATCTGTTTTCTAAAATATTCAGCACGTTCTGCAATTATTTTATTCTGCTCAGCTACACCACCGTTTTTCATAATGCGCTTTAATTTTTCATTAAGCTGAATAAGAACACTTACTGCAGGAGTAAACGGAGTCTGACCACGTTCCATATTTTTCAGACAGTCCTTAAGATCAAAATACATGCACTTTACATTTGCATTCTGAACTCTTTCAACAGCTTTCTGATCCATCATAATGATTGAAAGTCCAGGAGGAAGAGCGAGCGCTTTCTGGCTTCCTGTAATTGCAGCGTTTACATTCATATTCTTCATAGAAAATTTATCTGCTAGGAATCCGCTTACTGCATCAACAAAAAGGAAGATGTTATTCTTTTTACAGAACTCACCAACCATATTCATATCATAAAGAACTCCAGTCGAAGTTTCACAAAGCTGAAGAGCCATACCTGTAAAACCTTTACCTTCATAAGAATATAATTTTTCTTTTGTAAGTTCTTCACCATAATTCAATGTAATTTCTTCATAAGATAATTCGTGGAGAGCACAAAGTTCAACAAGTCTGTGACCAAAGCTTCCGCCGTTTACAACAAGAACCTTATCATTCTTTCCAAAAAAATTCATGATTCCTGCTTCCATTGAAGCTGTTCCTGAACCTGTCATAAAAACAGCACGACTATCTTCTGTACAGTCAAAGAGATTTTTCAGAATCGATTCATTCTCTTTCATCAATGCAGAAAATTCCGAAGTTCTAAAATACGGAACCTGTTCTTTTCCAATTGCAAGTGTTTCTTTATCTGATTGAACCGGACCTACTGTAAAATTGATCATCATTTTGCCTCTTCAAATTCTTTATGTTTTTTCTGAATATAATCAACGATTGCAACAGCTGCATTTCCTCTGTTGTTCCAGCATTCATCTGCAACTTCATTTCTTGCCTGAGAAAGTTCAGAGCTTGAAAATGCGCCGTCAATAATCGACTTTATATTATCAAAATCTTTTTCTTCAAGCTTAACGCCGATTTTTTCTGCAGTACGAAGAACCCACATTTTTTCATCAAGCCAGTCTGCATCGTAAACAGAAGTATCCATCTCTGTGTCTGCATAGATAAACGGTCTGTTAAACAAAAGCGTCCAGTCAAAAATAATTCCACTGAAATCTGTAATCAAAAGATCGGCTCTATTCATTACAGCAAGATTGTCATTTTCAAAGTTCCATTCAACACAATCTTTATACTTTTCTTTTAAAGGCTCAAGAATATGTTTTTCACTTACAACCGACTGTGGATGCGGACGAACAATAATTTCATAACCTGTCTTCAAAAGTGAATCGATAAGACGCTCTCCAAATTTTGTAAGAATTCCGCTTGGTCCCCAGCTTGGAGCAAGAAGAATTGTCTTCTTTTCATTCTGTTTTTTCTCAAGGTTTTTTACATGAGAAAGTGCACGATCCATAAAAGTTGCACCAGTACAAACAACTTCCTTTTTTGCGATTGAAGGTCTAAGCCCTTCAATTTTACGGATAAGCTTTTCCTGGTTATTTCCGGTTGTTAAAACAGCATCATAATGATCAAGTGCAAACATTCTGTAGCCTGCAAGATCATCAACAGTATGCGGAATGTGCACATAAAATTTTGTATTGCGGCTTCTTTTCCACTGAAGGACATCAAGCCCCGGAGTTGTACTCATCACGATTCCCGCGTTGAGCATATTCATTTTTACAAAGCCTTTATTTCCTTCACCGATGTAAGAAGCTTTAACATTTTCATATTTTTCTTCAAGAGCAGGATCATCTGCTGACTGTGTGTAATAAACAAGCGGCAAACCACGTTTTTCAAATTCATCACAGATTGGCTTAAAAACATTCCAGTATCTTTTTGAATCGCTGAAAATTAAATATGGAATTTTATTCTGATTCAGCTTGTCTGTTTTTCCGCCGCTAAGAATAAAGCGAAGTTTTATAATAAGTGCTCTAAACGCAAAAACCGAAGTTGTAGCAATTCCGATTGCAAGGGTAAAAAGCATGCTTCCCGTACCCGGGTCAATATACAAAAAATTATTAATCATATTTTACCTACCTCTTTCTAGTCCAGTTTGATTCATCAGAAATACTGCCTTTTTTTATATTGAAAATTTCTGCGTCTTCCATCGGGAATGTAATTTTATCTTCGTAAGTAAATGCATTTCTCTGTCCTTCATGGAACATAAGAAAAACATCAAAGCTGTCAAAATCAGCAGCCTTCTTAAATTCTTTGTTCGTAAAAGGATTTACATTTGAAACTTCAAGATCCTTGATTGCAAAATTAACTGTTTCAGCATTTGTAATCATTTCTTTTTCTGTGATAAGTCCGCCTCTTGAATTAAAATCTTTTACTACGAAAAGCGGATTAAAGAAGCCTGCCTTATTCTTTTCAAGCTTAAAATCCTTAAAGCGGTCAAGGGAAACATCGCGCCCGTGATCAGCAACAATAATAATTCTTGTGTTATCATAAACTCCCTGATCCTTAAGCCAGTCAAGCCATGCACCAAACTGAATGATTGAAGCTGCATTGATGTGGTAAGACTTAAGCTGATATCCAAATCCATCCATCTGAGGAATTTTATAAGTTCCAGTTGAAGCAAGAACAGAATTGTTGTCAATATTTCCAGGAGTCATATCCGGAGCAAGAAGAAGCACAGGTTCATGAGCCGTTTCATTATCAATAAATGTGTAAGTCGGTTCTTCGCTGTCCAAAGCTGTAAGTTCCGGAAGATAGTGAAGCTCTGCATAATTTGAAAGGAAGATTGCGCGCATCACATGAGACTGCTGACTCAACAGATATTTTCCACCGTTATAAAATGGAGTTCTCAAAACAGGATAAAGAATCTGGAGTATAGAAAATTCACGACACTGATTTTCACATACCTTGTTGATTTTTATCTGATTGAAGAAAATTTCCTTGTGATCAGTTCTGTAAACTTCTGTAAAACTCTGATTCAAATCTTTTACAGTTACGTTTGGAATATCAGAAAGCGGTTTTCCGTCACCGATATATTCCGCATAATTTAACCAAGGCGGATTTGCAACTGTAACTTTATATCCTGCATCAGAAAAGATCTTTGGCATTACCATAAGAGCTTCATTCTGCTTTTCTTTAAGAGAAAGATCCGTACGCTGATTAAGAGAATCCGGAGTATATTCATAACCGCCAAGAAGAGCAGGTGAGCCGGAAATTGTTGATTCACCAAAGCTCAGACAGTTCGGATAATACACGAATCCAGAATAAGATCTCTTAAGTCTTGGATACTGTTCCAAAATGTACGGGAAATAATCTGAAATCGCGCGGTCAAGAAAGAGAACTACTACATTCGGCTTGTCTTTGCTCAAATGGAATTCAGGTGTAATTCTTGATTTATTTTTTTCTGAATCAAGAGAATCTTTTATTTTAGAATATTCATTAAACTTTCTGCTGATTGTCTTTAATTTTCCTGTACCGATATAAACTTCAGCACAGCAGATAGCGACCATAACATAAACTGCAATAAACTGCTTGTTAAATTTTCTTAACAGAAGGATTACTGCAATCATTCCTGCCATAAATAGAAGCGGCATAACAGAATAGAAAGTTGAATAATCACGCATGACATTAATGTTATCAAGATTAAAAGTCTGTGTGATTGAACCGTAGTTGTATTTGAAAAGATAAACGTTTGCAAGTGCACATGCAGTCATTACAAACATGTAAAAGCTCAAATATTTTTTTAAGCGGCTTCCAAAGAGCAGGAAAATTACAAAAGGCCAGAAAAGGAAAAGACCTATAAAATATGTAAAGGCCGATTTAATATAAAACAAAGGATTTGCTACATCACCTAAAAATGAAAACTCAACAGGAGAAGTTGCAATAACGCTTCCTGGAATTACAAGACCTGTCAAAAGTGCAATACACAAAGAAGAAAAGAACATCAGGTAACCGTTCTGCTTGTCGGAAACAGAAAATGAGCGGCTTATTTCCTGATACTTTGGATTTTTCTTAAATTTGTGGATAAATGGCCATGCAATGAACCAGCATGTTAAAGCATGAACAAGACCTGTATGAATTCCGTGAGCATCCTTAAAAAGACATACGGTTACTACACTGAAGGCAACTGCAAAGAAAGTAAAAATTCCGTATACAATTTTCTTTGCGTAAGTTTTATTCTGAAGAACATTTTTTACAAGTGAAAAAGTATTGTTCAAAATCCAGTATAAAACAAGACCTGAAGGTGAATTGTAAAGGATTACAAGGAAGATTGCTGCAAGAACATTTATCTGAATTTTTTCTTTTAAAGGTGCGCCTTTTGTGTAAATTGCACTTGAAATTACATTGATAGCCGTCATTAAAATTGGCAGAACATTTATATAGAAGCTTCCAATCTTAAAAAGTCTGTCAGGACCACCAAGATCCTTAAAAATCCAGAAGTGAACTCCTCTGAGAGCGTAACAGTGGCTTAAAAAGTGATAGGCTGCAATAAAAAACGGAATTTCAATCAGAATGGAAAGTGATGATCTTAAAGCATAAAGCGGATGATAATTATTCTGACGGTAATATTCAGTAACCATCATAAACTGTTCATCACCCTTAAAAGCTTTTTTTATTCTCTTTAAGCGGTCAGAAAGCTTGTTCTGAACCTCACGTTCTTTAAGCTGAAGTGCATCCGCAATATTGTAAAGCGGAAGAGCAAGAAAATTAACAGCAAGGCTTACTGCAATGATTGAAACAAAAACACTGACTGCTCCAAAATGAGCGATACTGTCATAGACTGAACAAAATACAAGTTCTATGATTGATTCGATTGGTAAAATGATAATATTGAATAAAATCGTAGCCATTCGCACATTATATTCATTTACCAAGTCTTTATCAATAAAACAGGATTTACTATCGATTTACCTACTGTCCGCGGATAACTGTACTTGATTAATTTACTTTATAATTACGATGTATGAATCTTCATTGCCGGTAAATTGATTTTTGTCAAAGTCAGCGTAAAATTCAGCACTTGAAAATCCCGCATCTTCTGCAAAAGCTTCAATTTCAGAAGGCAGCAAAGGATAAAACGGAATATCTTTAATTACAGGAATTAGTTTTCCACTGCCATTTTCAATCGTTAAAGAAATATGCCTTGCTCCAGACGGAGAATCAGAAAGCTCAGTAAAAAGCTTTGTTCTTACACTTTCACGAACCGGAAGCTGAATCAAGCCTTTTTCAGGAAGTCCTTCAAAATTCGTAAGCTGAATTACAAATTGTCCACCCGGTGCAATCAGATTCTTACACAAAACAAAGAAATCCTGTAATTCTTTTTTTGTAGAATAAAAACATATTCTGTCATTTAAAATCGAAATTACATTATAGAAGTTTTTGGCAAGAAACCTGTCCATTTCCGCAGCATTCATCTGAAAAAATCGGATTGCCATAAGCTGGTTTCGTTTTCTCAAATTTGCAGAAGCAAGCAGTTCTTCAGCATTATCTATTCCGGTAACATCATAGCCTTCTTTTGCCAGATTACTTTCAAAAAGCCCTGTACCGCAGCCAATTCTAAGCACTTTGGCAGGCATTGAGTAAGTTTTGAGCATTTCAGCATAGAATTTTCTCTGAGATTCTGTTATCGGGTAAAGCTCATCATAAAATTCCACAAGATTCTTCAATGATCTCATACTATAATTATAAATCCTAAAGTGATTTTTTTCCAAATTTAAATAAAAAAAACTGAATGAAGATTCAACCTCATCCAGTCTTATTACATAGTGCTAAACTTGAATTATTATAGTATAGAGTAAAATTGACTCGACTGGGAGCCAATTTTAATAACTTTTTATACTAATTCAAATCTATGACTACACAAGAATAACTTTACTTATTCTTTTTTGCTTCAATTGCTTTTTTTACACCCTCGGCAAAAAGCTGATTCTGATCAGTTCTTTCAGGAGCAGAGAACTCAGGACCGCCATCTTTTGCAGAAATTCTGTAAATATGTGTCGGATCTGCCGTATAAGCAGGGCTCTGAGGATTATTAACCCACCAGTCAAGAACAGCCATTATTGAAAGCGTATACTTGATAAGGTTAGCATTTGTTGCAGCAGTAACATCATCAGAACGTTTTGCTCCAAGAAGAACATCAATTCTCTTTGAAATTGGATTTGGAAGATCAAAATTATATCTGTCCCATGGATTAAGAATACCAAGAACCGGCTTTTTATCAGCGGCATTCTGATCAATTCGTGTAACAAGAGCAGTAAGTACAGTTCTGATATAATCCGTACGTCCAAAGAAAGGCTTGTATTTATTATCATTGATCGGCTTTGTGAGAACAGGTGCGCTGAATTTAAAGTGCGGCAGGAAATAATATTTTGCACGCCAGAGAATATTATTAACTGTTTCCTTTCCAAATTTTGTGTTCGGATAATCAGCCTGAGTATAAATTGTGTTTACGTACTCGCGAAGATAATCGCCGTATTTTTTATCAAAAAGATCTTCGTGATAAGAAGACCAGTCATTCATTGCTTCATTAAGATTATCAGGTAATGTAGCAAGCTTTTCGTCGCCTTCTATATTGAAATCAATATTTCTACAGCCTTTGAGGAAGTCTTCAAGAATACGGATAAGAACAACCGTAACCTGAAGCGGATTTTCCGGACTGAGCATATTAAATCCGTCTTCAAAATTATAAATCGGCTGGAAATAAGAATACAGGTCAGGACGACTTTCAAGATGATTAAATCCTGCCTGCGGGAAAAGCTGATTAAGAATCTTGAGACCCATATTTACGATTTCATCTTTTTTACCGGCAATGTGGCGGTTTTCGTCTTTCTTTTTATCTTCTTTTTTCTCTTCTGCCTTTTTCTCTTCCTTCTTTTTCTTATCCGGAAGCAAAAGATCAAATTTAGAAAGATTAACAAACTTCAAAATATCAGTAATGCGTGATTTAAAGAATTCTGGGAACGGCGCAAATTCACTGGTACACATGCGCATCAAAAGCGGATAACAGCCCTTGATAATCTGATCATGAACATAAAGCCAATCTGTAGTTGCCTGTTTTACAAGAGTCTGAAGTTTTGCCTTATCTGAAGAAGAATATGCTGCTAGATCATTGTAAATATCCTTAATCAAAAGTGCGACATTCTGATCACCGATGTAATAAATAGTAAGAAGAGGCTTGTAAATAGCACGGATAATCGGCTTGAGCATTGGAATTGTAAGATTTGCAGACATCTGTGAAAGATCGATTGCAAGAACCTTTATATCCTTCATCGTCCAGTTTCCTACAGTACGCAGAAAACGGAATTTCAAATCAGTTTCATTGACGATTTTTGCCTTATAAGTATCCGGTGCAATCTGAATAAAAGTTTTAATCGTACTTATAAAGCCCTGCATTCGGTCCACATGACGCTTCATCACATATTCACCGATATTTTTATGAACCTTTTCCTTGTTTTTTGCAGAATTATCATAGAAGAAATTAAAGATTCCATGATCCTGCTTGATGTTGTAAACTGCCGAACGCATCACCTTGTTCATCAGTTTTAAATCACGAGGTGAAATTTCAGGAAGATCATCATCTGTCCTGATCTTTTTTACACTCACTGAAGTTGAATTAGAAGAGTTACTCATACTTGATCCTGCTATAGCACTTTTTGCTGAAATATCTGAAGAAGTTTTTCCCGCTGCACGAACTCCAGAGCCCGAAACAACAGCAGTTCTTCTCCTTGGCATATTTGACGTATCAACTGGCACTGATCTTTCTTTAAGAACTTCACCGCCAAGTTTTTTCTGCATCTGCATAGCTTCTTCAGCATCAATTGCACCAATATTTCTACGGGTTCTGTCAATTGCACCAGGTTCAAGAACTCTTGCCGGACTATTCTCTTCTGCCATGTGATCATTCCTCCAGTTGTAAATTTAGAAGCATTTCAAACATTCATTTGATTTTTTTAAATGCCTCATAATAAAATTTAAAGTCTTATCAAATAATTTTCGGACAATCCCGACAATGATTTGAATGAAATCTTTTCACCGTCTGCAGTCATAATGGAACCTTCAAAAGTACCATAAACAGTATAATATGCCGCCTTTGCCAGAAATGCATTTATTTTATTCAGATTTACAGAAAGCGGAGTGAACGTAAGATCAACCATATTTTCCGTATCCTGAATTACCCATTTTTCTTTAATTCCTTCCGGATGAGTAATTCTAACCGGTGGAAGAGGCGTAACCTTGCCGTCATACAGCAGAACATTTCTGTTGATTTTATCCGAACAGACAGCCCCTTCAATCTCAGAAGAAATTTTAAACGAAATATTTTTACCTTTAATGCTTCCAGTACACGAAACAAATTCCCCGGTTGAATAAAATTTCAAATAGACGCGAGAAATAACAAAAAGAGAATTCCCTTTTGCAGTCTGCAGATCTTTTGTTTCACCGTTTGGATAAGTTAAAATTACAGTTCCCTGCAAAGGAAGCGATGCCATATAAGAAGCATTTGCCCGTCTTCTTGTAGGATACGGACAGCAGCATGTTAATTCACAAAATTCCGCACTGTTAAAATCCGCAGTAAAAGTTCCGTTTGCAGAAGGCCGAACCGAATCCCCTTTAAGATTAAACATCACAGAAAATTTATTCTTTTTCCGATCCCAGCTGATTTTTGTATAACGCTTTTTCTTGTAACAGGCAGTCGAAGCTTTTTCCAGATTATGAGGAATGAATCTTCTGCGCGGACCAGTCAGTGCATGATACGCAAAACGCTGATTCGTAGCTTTATTCCAGAAAACAACTTCCGCAAATCCCGCAATCTTAGCATCAATAAATCTGACAGTACCGATGTATTCGCCCGTATCAAAAGAAAACGTCAATCGGCTTTTAATCCTGAGATTTGTAATAAATGTCGGCAAAGGAAAAAGTCCGTAAGGCTTAAAAATTCCCCGAATATCAAGCCTCTGCGGATGTCCTTTAAATGTACCGAATACAGGCTTGTGATTTACAACAAGTTTTTCCGGCACATCTTCAATCTTTCTAGAATACACAGCTCTTTATTTTATCATGAGGATAATAAATTAGTCCATTGCTGATTTTTACATTGTTGATTTTTATAATCTTCATTGTTCTTTAAAATCGAATAAATGATATTTAAAAGCTTATGACAGATAAAGCCCATAATCTGAAAATGACTTTTTCCAATCAACTTTCTTCTATTATATAAACTGATTATTGACTCATTATGATTAACAGTAACAAACGCCGCAATCCAAAGTGCACGCCTTAAATACGGAGAGCCTCTTTTTGACATATGATTTTCCGTTCCCAGAAATTCACCGGACTGTCGGACAGAAGGATCAATCCCCGCATAAGCAGTAAGTTTTTTGATTGAAGAAAAGCGGTTTATATCACCAATCTCACTAAAAATAGAAGCACCAAGAACTTCCCCGATTCCAGGAATCTGCGTGATTTTAGATTTGAAGGGCTCAAAGTTTTTCTGAATGATTTTCTCAAGCTGAAAAATATGAAACTCATTCAGCTCAATCTGCTCAACCATCTGCTTAATCATCACCGAATAATTTTCAGAATCAAGCAGCGAATAAAAAGAATTTTTAGCAGTCATCTTAATTTCAATTGCCTTGCGTTCACCAAGCTTACCGCCGCTCGCCCTTTTAATAATCTGCACAATCTTAAAAGTTTCAGCCTGAAGAAATTCCTTTGGAGTCGTATATTTTTTCAAAAGAGCAATAGAAGATTTCCCGAACATGTCAGAAAAAATCGATTTGTACTCAGGAAAAATTTTATCCATCATCACACCGATTTTTCTTTTCAAATCCGCACCTTTATCAACAAGATAAAATCTCTGGCGGCACAACTCGCGGATTGCAAGAATATTTCCGTCCTTGAGTTTAGTTTCAGAATACTGCCCGAACCTTATAACCTGCGCAATAATTTTAGCATCAATAGAATCCGTCTTTTGTTTACGCAGATAAAGATTTCTTAGAGCATCAGATTGCAGAGGATTAATAACATGAATCGTAAAACCATTATCAAGAAGATGAGTATAAAGATTGAGCCAGTAATGCCCCGTTGCTTCCATACCGATTTCAAAATCAGAAATTACAGGACTAACCTCACGAATCTTTTGCAGAAGAAGATTAAGCCCCTCGTGCGAGTTTTGAAATTTAAAAGATTTACAGAGAACCTCACCATTTTCCTTTGAAATAATAATTCCCTGATGTGAAAATTTCGCAATATCAATTCCAACAATATACATAAAATGCTCCTGAGAAGTTTAAGTTGTGTGGATTTTCTTTGCGCAAAAAAAAAATTGAACAAACTAACACTGCCTTAAATTAAGACGGAATTCCTACTCTTAGATGCGGACTTCTTATTCCAAGGAGGCCATTAAGATATTCACCGGTTAGCTGGTTCAATTACAGTTTATATTTTCGTCATTTTATATAAAAAAATTACAGATTTTTTTATGAAGCGTCTTTATGTCACGGGCTTTCCGCTCCAATGTGCTCGTCCCTGCGCGCATTCCGCTTCAATCCCGGCTAGGGCATTATGTGAATTATTAAAAATTTTTAAAAAAAATTAATTTTTTCCTTGTGAATTGAATTTTTTGCACAGTCTGCGGTTAATAAATATATAGGGATGACTATTCCGGCGGTTGCTCCCAATGAATTAATTGGGAGGTATGCCTATGACTTTCAGTGAAGTTATTGAACTTGCAAGTTTTTTTTGAAAATTATCGAGTAAATTAAGTTATTAAAGTAATTTAATTATAGAGTCGAGTTTTACGATAGTAAAACTCGGGTTTTCAAATGCGCAGCATTTGAAATACGTTTGTTAGGGCAGTCCTTTCTTACATAAACAAGAAGTAGACACAAAAAAACCGCCTGTAAGTTGTCTAGACACCGGCGGTTTTCATAAACTGTAGGGAGACGACCAAACGAATAGTCATTCCTTCTTCTTTAAATATATCACTTTCCAATTTTTTTTTCAAACAAAATTTCAAACATTCAACTTTTTATATACATATTCGCTTCCGCGAATGATTTAAACACAGGCAAAAATTGAAATTTTTGACTGTGTTTAAATATAAGGAGGCTAAGAGATGAAAAAGACTCTTATCGCAGCAGCAGCAGCTGTTGCATTGACAGCATCTGCAGCAGCAGAAATTACATTCGGAGCATGGCTTCGCACACTTCCAGTTTTCGCAGCATCAAATGGTGACGAAACAATCGCTGGTTTGACAAACTCTTGGGGTTGGGGTGCACGTACAGCTCGTATCGATGTTAACGCAGTTGCAGAAGATGGAAACGCAGGTTTCTACATGGGCGTTTACGAAGATGCAAAAAATGGTGTTGGAGCAGCAGACGGAACATACATGTGGGTAAAGCCAGTTGAACAGGTAAAACTCACTGTAGGTCAGCTCGACAACAACACAGGTCTTCGCGGAGACTTCTGCTATGGTTCATGGAACTGGATTCGTCCATGTAACTGGATTGCAGAAGGTGAAGGATTCACATTCTCTAAGGTTAACCAGCTTGGTGCATTGGTTGAAGTATTCCCAACAGAAGGTCTCAACGTTTTCGCAGCAGTTCCACTTGATGCAACAAAACTTCAGACAAAAGCTGAAGATCAGTACAAGAAAATCCAGGCCGGTTTCGGTTATGGAATCGACGGTGTTGGTACTCTCAAGGCACAGTACATTGGTGCAGGTGATGACAGTGCAATCGAAGCAGCATTCGACCTTACATCTGTAGAAAACCTCTTTGCAACAGTAGGTTTCAAATACAACAATTGGGACAATGCAGTTGCAACTTCTGAAACAATCAGACTTACAGCTGGTGTTTCTTACCAGGTAACAGAAGAAGCAAAAGTTTATGCTGATTTCCAGTTCCAGGCATATGATGATATAGATGCAGACATGGCATTCGGTGCAGGTGTTGATTACAACATCGGTGACGGTCTCGCTCTCAACGCAGATGTTCGTGGTGCAATGGTTGCAAAAGATCACTCAGGAACTGGTGATGCAGAAACATACCTCTCATTCCTCGTTGGTTTAACAAAGGGAATCTCTTCTAACGGTCTCATCGGTGTTGGTTTCCAGGGTTCAACAAACGGAAAAGGATTCCTCTCAAGTTGGCACAACGATACTACTGAGTTTGGTCTTACACCAGCTGAAGCAGACTCATTCTGTTGGGCAATCCCAGTACGTGTTGAAATGTGGTTCTAATCTAAACGATACCAGGTTTAATACAAGTGCTTAAATAAGCACAAAAGCCTAGAGGTTCATCGCCTCTAGGCTTTCTTATTTTAAATTTATGCGAGTTTTACTGTTTTTTTGCAAAGCAAAAAATGCGAGCCTTGCGAGCAAAGTAAAACTAGAGTTTTCAAATGCGTAGCATTTGAAATACGTTCATCACCCGAGGGGTTTTTATTTTAAACATAGGCGAGTTTTAATGCTTTTTACGAAGTAAAAATGCGAGCCTT
>JAILEY010000017.1 GCA_024687165.1 Treponema sp. | reverse complement strand
CTTTTTCAACAAATGATGATGGTATATTTTCTTGAGTTTCAAGAGAGCCATAATACACAGGGAGTATTAGGTTTTTATAATCTTTCGAAAGAATATGGTTTTGATTTGAATATATATGAATATATGGTTCAAACAAAATTTGATACACCTGAATTAAATCCAAAGAAATATATAATTGATTTGTGGGATGAAAAAGATCCTAATTTCTATGGTTATTCTTTACATATTGCGGATAAGACCGGACTTACTTCAAGGAAAGTAATGGACTTTCTTATCGAAAATAAAATAATCAATAAACAAGACATTTTTGATTCATGGAATTCAGGAGAGGAACCTATTAATATTGCCTATTCTTTGGGACTCGAAATTCCCGATGTTCAGGCTTTCCTAAAAGAAAATGTAGAAAAATTGAAACGTAATTCTTGTGAAGATTTATGGTTGTTAGACAAAGATTATAATGATGAGGATTGGTAATAACTAGGTATTTATTATTTGTTAAACAATTCTCTTAAAATACGCTCCGCCATTCAGCTTGAGCCATTTATCACACCGTTTATAATCCGGAAAGATCCAAAGCACTTCGTCATAGAAGTCGCAGATTTCTTCTAAAATAGGAATATTTGCAGTAGTATCATCAAGTTCCTGTTTTACAAGCTCATTATATAAAACATGACTTAGTTCTTCCGTGACATATAACTAATGTTTTTTTCTCACCTGCAATAAACACCGAAAACGATAATTTATATTTTTTCTATTAAGAGGACATCCTTTTTTTACCGAAATAAGAAATATGCTGAGAGTTTATACAACACCAAACAATTTCGCAAATGCCAAAAAGGCGTTTTCATACCGCAGCCAGAATCCTGAAACTATTACACAGAAGAAAATTATTGATGCAATTGCAAAAGCAAACACTTCTATAACGGCAGCTGATGCTCTTGCTGTCATGCAGGTACTTGAAGAAGTTTTTAATCAAGAGATTTCTAACGGAAACGTTGTGGAACTTTTTATGGGTAAATTCTATGCAGGTGCATCGGGAACGGCAGAAAAATCTGACGATATTTTTAGACCAGTTCCCGGTCGTGACCCTCGTACCCCAAAACGCGATCACAAGATTACTTTACACTTTACGCCTAAAAAGGCCTATAAGAAAATGCTTCAACGCATAAAAATCACCAGGATGCATATATCATCTCTTTGCACTCCAGTTCTCAACAATATTGATTTTTGCGGTTATCCCAAAAAAGATCATATAGAAGCTGGTGATTTAGTAGTTATAAAAGGAAATTTTATCAAACTTGATCCCACTGATGAAAATCAGGGAGTTTTCTTTGAACATTGCGACACACACAAAACCTATCGTGCAAAAAAATATTATCGCTGCACACGCATAACTATTAATGCAGTACTACCCGAAGAAGCAGAACCAGGCAACTACTGGGTAACAGTTACAAACAAAGAGCATCTTACTTCTAATTCCTGTCAGTTTGTCGTATACAGTCCGGCTGCAGAGAACTCATAACTAAGAAGCAAAAAAGCACGAATCCAGTGTATAATCTTTTGAAAAAAGACTGATTAAAATCCGTAAACAGACTGTTTTCAGCTTGCAAACAGTACTTATTTCAATTTGTAAATAGCCTTTTTTAGCTCTTTTGTAGATAGAATTAAAGAAAAAAAATCAGTGCAGAAGTTCTTCAACAATTTCATCGCTGTGCTTGATTTCAAAACATTCTATTCTCTCTTTTCTCAAATTACGACCAAGCAAATACAGATCATATGATTTAAAATCGTCCGTGAGAATCTGAACCAGGAATTTATGAGATTCATTTTCAATTATTCTGTTTATTGCACCTGTGAGTTCCTTTTTTTCATAAAGGTCAAACAGATTAAGGCACTGACGAAGCATCGTTGTTTTGCCGGTTCGCCTAAGTCCGTAGACGAGGCAGACTTTATCCAGAGTGTCACTGTAAAGATATTCCTGAATCTGCGTAAAACAATCACGTTTCTGAAAATTTTTTGTCTGGGATGCAAAATTCTTAAGATATGTTCCATACATAATCCTGAGATTGAACTTTGCATCTTTTATTGATGGTGCCTCGATAAAGGCAGCTGAAGATTTCAATTCCGAAAGCTTCGCCTGCAGTGACTTACGAAGTTGTTGACGGCAGAATGCCTTGTGCCCTGGCAATTATCAAAAATAAAGATTAACTGACACTCTCTCCCATTTCCGCTATAATACCCTTATCTGCCACCGGGTAGGAATGTGCCGGGATACAATCCCTATAACATTCAGCCACATCGTAAGGTCTTTGAAGATGGGCAATCTTTCTCTAAGGAGTCGCCCATGAATTACATCTGGCCGCTTTTAATCATTGTATTTTCAAACACACTTTATCAGATTTGCGCAAAAGGAATCCCTGTGCAGATGAACACTTATGCCAGCATGACAATCACTTATGCTGTGGCAACACTGTTTTCAGCCGCCGCCTTCTTTGTCACCACAAAAGGCGGGAATATCCTCAAAGAG
>JAILEY010000076.1 GCA_024687165.1 Treponema sp. | reverse complement strand
AAGCAGATGATAACTGAGCATAAAATGCCGGTGGCCATAGCGAGGTGGCAATACCCGTTCCCATACCGAACACGGAAGTCAAGCACCTTTGCGCCGATGATACTGCAATCGCGGGAAAGTAGGAAGCTGCCGGCTTTTTTTGTTTAAAAATAATTTTTGTATACTGCAAGTATTTTGTGTGAAACATGCAGCTTTTCCCGCGAAGCGGAAAAGTAGACAGACTGCGAAGACGTGGAGCCGTCTGGCCGGCTTTTTTTTTGTTTAAAAATAATTTTTGTATACTGCAAGTATTTTGTGTGAAATGAAGTGCTTTCCCGCGAAGCGGAAAAGTAGACAGACTGCGAAGACTTGGAGCAGTCTGGCCGGCTTTTTTTTATTTTAAATTAATTCATCAAAACAGAACGGCGCAAAGGTTCCTTTGCACCGATGATACTGCAACCGCGGGAAATGAGCCGATAGCAGGTGCGTGTCGGCGAACGATAGCAGGTGCGTATCGGCGAACACAAGCAGGTTGTACTGAATGTAAAACATTAACATTGAATTCTGTGCAGAAACTTTTTGCTTATAAACTGCGAAGACTTGGAGCAGTCTGGCCGGCTTTTATAACATTTTTCAATCGTCATTTATTTTGTTTCCCGCTCTATGATCCTGTCGAGCTTTGCTTCAATTCTGGAACAAGTCCCCATTAAATTATTCACGTCTGCTTTAATAGCGTTTGTGTTCGATTCGTTTGCACTAATGCGATTGTACAATTCAGAGAATTTCACGCTCGATTTTGCACGCTCTTCGTCGTCTCTTTTGTCGTTTAATTCCATTTTCTCGCACAGTCTCCCATACTGAATTGACAAACCGGCAACCTTAACGATAATTCCGCCAATAAAGCCTGAAAAAGTCAACTTTAGTACAGTCAGAAAATACCCTAAATTTCTAAGCAGCTATTGAAATAACTGCTGATTTTTCTCTGTAGATTGCAGGTGGAAGTCCGCCTGGATTTACAGTGGAAATTCTTTTTCTGTTGTAATAAATCATGACATAACGGAAGACTACAGCCTTAACCTGTTCTACCGTCATTTTTGTTGTGTTCATTCTGTACAGCTTTTCTTTTTTTAAAGTTGCAAAGAATGATTCCATCCGTGCGTTGTCGTAGCACTTTCCGACATCGCTCATGCTCTGAACTGCATGATGTTTTCCAACTGCCAGCTTGAAAGCCTCACTCGTGTACTGGCTTCCGGCATCGCTGTGAATTATCAGTCCCGATTTCGGTTTCCTCAGTTCAAATGCCGCATTCAGAGCAGAAATGCACAGTTCCTTTTTCATGTTTGTGTCCATGGCAAGACTGATTATCTCACCGCCGAAACAATCAAAAATCGGAGCAATGTAAAGCTTTCCGTCCTTGCATGGCACCTGAGTTATATCAGTCAGCCATTTCTGATTCGGAGCTTTTGCCGTAAAATCACGTTTCAGAAGATTCTGAGGTCTATGTGCCTTTTTATCAGCCTTTGTAAGTCCGTCAGGACTTCTTCTGTTCGGTTTCAGAAGATTGCCTTTTCTCATTGCTCGCCTTACAGAACTCAAAGATGTCTGTATCCCTTTCTGCGTTAATGCAATCAGCATTCTGTCTGCTCCGTAGTTATCATTGTCAGGATCTTCATCAAGGATACGATGTATCTCTACGAGTAAATCCTGCCATTTCTTTGACCGCTCTCCGTTACTCAGCCATTTGTAATAGCCTTTTTCATTGACCGAAAGAGATTTGCACATACGGTTCACATGATATTTTTTTCTGTTATCAAAGATGAACCAGTGCATGCTTCTTACCGTTACTACTTCCGGTCGTTTACGAAAAAACGAAAAGCATCCTTGAGAATGTCATTTGCTTCCCGAAGTTCCGCATTTTCTTTTATCAGTTTTTTTTCACGCTCTGTAAGAGGAGCATCTTCTGATTTTTTTTCTTTCAAAATATATTCACGGTTACAAGTTTTACGCCAGTCGGCTAATGTTGAATAAACAAGTCCAAGCTGTGCACAGGCTTGTTTAATCCCGATTTCGTCAGACAATTTTATTGCCTGTTCTTTGAATTCTTTACTGTACCTCATTTTCATACCCTCTTTATTTTCGGGTATTTTTCGACTGTACTTTTATGATAACCGTTCAGCCCGCTATACCAATTCCCAGTGTAATTGATGTATAAATGTTCACTTTTATGCCCTCTGCTTTATTAGTCATTTTTTTTATTGTTTTTTGCGTACAAATGGTCAAATAAAAAAAAGCCCCGCGGGTGTGCAGGGCTGTGTTTATTTCACGATGTCTTTTGTTCCTTTGAAATTGTCGTCCATATGGTGTACTCCTTTTATTATAAAATATTTCAGTTTTGCTATTGATTTTTATTTAAATTATTATACAATAGAAAATGGCCAAGGGGTAAAACTTACGGCCAGCCACGGGCTCGCTGAAAGGCGGGCTTTGTTTATTTTATGAGACTTTTCGCTATATCTATAATATTTTTTAACTTCCACTGATGTAATATATTCTCTCCGTCTATCCACACATAGATAATTGACGATTCAGATAGTTTTACATCATTTTCAATCAAAGTTTTTGTTTCTCCAATCAATTTTGAATATATTTCTTGTTGCGTTTTATCCTGTGTACGAATAAAAATATTATCCCCTTGCTTTAATGCATATTTATATTGAGTTCCAAGCGTTTTTATATTTCCGGTTATATGCTTTAATTCTGTTTTTACACCGTCAGTAATAGAGTCAAAGTTTTTTCCTGCACTTTTTTCTGGCGATAAATAAACTGTATGACTGTGTGCAGTAAGTATTTTTGCTTGTAAAATTTCTTTTTCTTGCTTTTTTCGCTCTGTGGGATTTGCAGGTATTCGCCCTTCAGCTAAAAAAAGATTTTCTGAAATTTCAGTCCAAGTTTCTGACGGAAATATTGTCTCTGCAACATTTTTTGTTACAGTTTTCTGAATAGCAGTGGTTATTCCCCTCGGCTGTTTCCCGTCAATCGTGCCTATAAACTCACGGGCGCTGTCTCGCTGTATTCCAGTCTGTTTTGTAAAGTCCCGCGCTGCCGCTTGCCATTCTCCAATTTTAACGCGTGCCTTTGTACTGTCCACGCCCGCCGCTTCCTGCGTAAGTGCACGGCGCTTGTAGTGCCTTATGTTTCGTTCAATGCCCCGCAGTTTCTGTTCTCCCTCATAGCGTGTCATTTCCTTGCCGTTATAAGAGTTATATATTTCTCCCCAGTCCGGGTGGAGCCCCGTAAGTCCACCGCAGCGGAGCGAGGAGGATGAGCGTGAGCGAAGGGCGGAACACGTTTAAGAGAAGACGCTTGCTGCAAAAAATCAAAAATTAATCCGCTACTGCTGTGCGAACTGAGTAAATGCAACCGCAATATTGCTGGCGGTAAAGGTTGTATTCTTTGCTTATCTGGAGGCTTCGCTGGAATCCTCCGTTTTTTTTGAAGTCTGAGACAAGCCATTTTGTTTTTTCTGTTTCAATTTCGCGACCGATTGTGTTGATTTTTTCTGCGTCTTTGAATGGGCTGATTGATAATGTTGTGCAAAAATATTCGAATTGATTTTGTTCAGCATATTCAAGTGCTTTTTTCAGACGAAATTCGTAGCATCTTCTGCACCGTTCGCCTTTTTCTTCTTCATAAGCAAGTTCGGGATTTTCTTTGATTTTTATTGCTTCATAAAATTCTTTCGGATCATATTTGAGCTCAACAAATTGCACTTTATTTTTTAATGCAGGCGGAAATTTTTTAAGTAGATCTTTCAGTTCGTTTAAGCGGCGAAAATATTCTTCTTCGGGATAAATGTTCGGGTTGTAGTATAAAATTGTGATTTCAAAATGTTCTGCAAGATATTCGAGTGTGTAGGAAGAGCACGGACCGCAGCAGGCATGAAGAAGAAGCTTTGGTTTGTAAGTGAGGCCGTTGATGAATTTTTCAAGTTCTTTGTGATAATTTGCAGTCATTTTTAGAAAAGGAATTTGAGTTTTGCTGGAAGAGATTCAACTATGATTCGATCTGCTTTCTGCCATACTTCGCCGTCTGTTTCAAGCCAGAGTGGGAGAGAAGTTGTGATTGTGCATTTTGTAAAGCGGTGAAGTTTTATTCCCGGGAAAAAGTGATGATGTCCTGTAAATGCAAATGGAAGTGCTGCAAAAAATCCTGGAATTGATTTGTTGTTTACGCGGCACATGTCAAGAAATCCGTCACGGTAGTCAGCTTTAGGACAGAATTTCATTCCGCCGCCTTCAAATTTGTGTACCATTGAAACTGCAAAAAGAAATTTCGGCAGGTTGATTACGGTTCCATCCTGAAATTCAATTTGTGCGCTTGCTTTTGGTGCATTGAAAACCTGTTGGACTCCAAGAAAAAGATAAATTAGTCTTCCCATTCCGATTTTGTTGAGCTTTTTCTTGAGAATTGAATGTGTTGTTTTCTGTGCGATTGCGGCATCGTATCCAAGTCCGCAGCTTACGGCGAATTTTCTTACTGTTTTTGATGTTGTTACTTGTCCAAGGTCAATTTGTGTCGGTTCTTTTGCATTTAAAATTCTGTTTAAGGTCTTTTTGACATTTTTAGAAATTTTCATGTCTTTTGCAAAATCGTTTCCTGAACCTGTTGGAATAAGTGAAAAGGTTGTATTTTCAAAATCTTCAATTCCCTGGACAGCATCATTTATTGTTCCGTCACCGCCAAGTGCGATGATTGTGCAGTTGTCTTCATTTTTTGCATTGATGGAAATTTTTCTGCAGATTTCTGTTGTATCTCCGCGTTTTTGTGTGTACTCAACTTGATACGGAATATTTTTTTCTTTGAGAATTGGTTCGATTTTTTTCTGCCAGAGAAGAAGCCCTTTGCCAGATCTTGAGACAGGATTAACAATGAAATGATACATGTAAATATTTTATATGGATTTCTGCATAATTTCAAATAATAAATAGAATTGTCTCCCAGTCTTGCTCAACACTCCTTCGCGCCAATTTTATTTTAACTATAAAACTTCGAAATTAATAAAAGATATTCAATGTAAAAAAAAATGAGGAGAAAATTCCTTGAAAATTGGTGTGTACATTGTAAAGACATTATAACGTGTGTTATGTATAATTCAATCATAAAAAAAGTTGTCTTAGTAACTCCTTTAATTTTATATAAAAATAATCAGTTGCAGACGTCGGATGAGTTGGCAGTCTTGTCAGGTACGAGCTATGACAGGACTGTTTTTTTTTGCCTAGCAGAGATTCTTGAGGTCCTCGCGAGTATTTACTCCGGTTTTTGCGAAAACTCTGGAAACATAATTTTCAACGGCATGGCGTGAGATGCACATTTCATCAGCAATCTGATTGTTCGTTTTTCCTTCTGTGATTTTAAGGGCAACTTCCTGTTCGCGTTTTGAAAGTGATGTGAAAATCTGCTTGTAACTAATAAGGTTCATTGTAAGAGACTGCTCGATGTAGGTTTTTCCTTCTGCAATCGTGTTGAGCGCATTAATGATTTCTTTTTCATCTGCTGATTTGGAGATATAGCCCTGTGCACCTGCATTTAGTGCTCGCTGAATCGTTCCAGAATTTGTATACATTGAATAAACAAGAAATTTTGAGTATGGACTTAATTCCTTGAGCTGTGCCATAAAATCAATTCCATCTTCTTTTTTTATATTTATGTCGACTACAATTATCTGCGGAAAAATTTTAGTTCGTGCAAGCATCAGAAGTTCTTCTTTTGCTTCTTCGCATGTTCCTGCTTCTCCTGCAAGAGTCCATTCTGAATTCTGTGCAATATAATCGCTGATTCCTTTTCTCATGAGTGCATGATCATCAAGAAGAAAGTATGTTTTTTCAGTCATGAAATCCTCCTGTTGGAATTTCCAGAAGCACTTCCGCTCCGTCGCCTTCTATGGAACTGAAGAGAAGATTTGCGTTTAGAAGCTGTGCTCTCTGTTTCATATTTTGAATTCCAAAATGTACGTTTCCGTTTTTCTTGAAAGATTTATAATTCTTCGAATTTAATTTATTGAGTATGTCTTCAGGAATGCCTTTTCCGTTGTCCGTAACGAATGTAGAAATTTTTGTGCGGTCTTCATTCATTCTTGTAAAAAGACTGATTTCTGTTCCGCCAGAATGTTTTATTGAATTGTTCAAAGCTTCTTCAATTATTCTGTAGATGTTGTTTAAATCTTCCTGTGAAAAAGAAGAAAAGTCAGTGCCTTCAAGAATCATGAAATTAACTTTAAAACCTGATTTTTTCTGAACTGATTCACACAAAAGCTGCAGTGAGCTTGCAATTGAAGTTGCGCTTATCTGGGACGGCGTGAGGTTGTAGCAGATGTTTCTTACCATTTCAAGATTTTGCTTCTGATTTTCCTTGAGCTGCTCCAGGATTTTAATTTTATTTTCATTTGATATCGATTCGTCTTCAAGCTGTGACATCAAAAGCAGAGAATACCTGAGGTCCTGTGCAACGGTGTCATGAAGGTCTCGGTAGATTCTTTGCCGCTCTTCATCCTGAACCTGAAACATTTTTTTTGTAAAATCTTTATCTTTGTTCTTTTTTGAAAGCATCAGAAGTATGACACATGCCATCAAAATCAGCACGAGAATTGATAATACAAAGAGAAAAAACTGACCTAATACGCTGTGAGCAAGTATGTAACTGGTGAAATTATTCATCGCAAAGATTATAGCGTTTTTTGAAAAAATTTGATACATTTACTGCAAGATTTTACGTTTGGGATGACTGTCGACAGAAATTATACTGTCTAACGAGCACACGAACCGCTCCTATCACTACATCAGCAAGTATATCAAAAATCAAACACATTTTATTTTTTTCTCAGAAAAGAGGTGCGTATGAACAAGTATGCTAAGCGTTATTTGATTGATGCTTTGAGCGGAATGGCACAGGGGCTTTTTGCTTCTCTGCTGATTGGAACAATTGTGAAGACTTTGGGACAGCAATTGCTTCGTCTTCATGTAAATGCAGTTTTTGAATTTCTTGTAACTGCAGGAACTTTTGCAGGAGAGCCACATGTTGTTGGTGCTGCAATGGCGGTTGGAATCGGTTATGCAATGGGTGCATCTAACCTAGTACTTTTTACTCTTGCGGGTGTTGGAGCTGCTGCAAATGTAACAGGTGGAGCTGGTGGTCCTCTTGCAGTTTTGATTGTTGCAATTATTGCCTGTGAATGTGGAATGCTTGTAAGCAAAAAAACAAAGGTTGATATCATTGTAACTCCGCTTGTAACAATTCTTGCAGGAAGTCTTTGTACAGTTTTGTTTGCAAAATACATCGGAATGGGTGCAAGTAAATTCGGCGAGCTTATTATGTGGGCAACAAAGCAGCGTCCGTTTGTAATGGGAATCCTTGTTTCTGTAATCGTTGGTGTTCTTTTGACATTGCCTGTAAGTTCTGCTGCAATTTGTGCTGCACTTGGATTGACTGGGCTTGCCGGTGGAGCTGCAGTTGCAGGTTGTTGTGCAAATATGGTTGGCTTTGCAATTTTGAGTTTCCGTGAAAACAGATGGGGCGGCGTTCTTTCTCAGGGGCTTGGAACTTCTATGCTTCAGATGCCAAATATCGTAAAAAATCCGAGAGTGTGGCTTCCTGTAATTATTACAAGTGCAATCACAGGTCCTGTAAGTACATGTATTTTCAAAATGGAAATGAATGGTGCTGCAGTTTCAAGCGGAATGGGAACATGCGGACTTGTTGGTCAGATTGGTGTAATCACAGGATGGTTTGAACCTAGTGCAGCTGCATTAAAACACGGAGCTGTTGCAATCGCGCCTGGAGCTTTTGACTGGCTTGGACTTTTACTCGTTTGTTTTGTTTTGCCGGGTGTACTTGCATGGGCATTCGGACTTTTATTCAGAAAAATCGGCTGGATAAAAGACGGAGATCTTCTCCTTGAAGCTTAAATATAGTAGATGTTGATTTTTTATAGATGTAAAATTAGCGCGAAGGAGTGTTGATCATCGGTTTTGGACTGCTCAACGCGACTGGGAGTTAATTTCTGAGTATTTTTATAGAGAAACTCGACATTTAACTTATATTGCCGTAAAATTGAAGGTATGAACAGAAGATTCTGCCTGATTTTTACGGCTTTTTTTATTTTTATACTCTGCGGTTGTGTTGATAAAAACAAGCTGAAAGAAGAACTTGTAGTTTATTCCACCAGTTCATTCGGAAATAACGGGCGCATGAGTGAAATTGAATCCGTAAAAAAAGCACTTTCCGGCTACAAGCTTGTTGTTGAAGATGCAAAAGGGGATTCTAAAGAACAGCTGAGAGTTGTTGAAAAATATCTTGATGCTGACGTTCATCTTTTTTTAATAGATCCGATCGACGAACCTATCTGGCATGAGCTTCTTGAAAAAATAAACAAAAAAAGGATTCCTGTTATCTTCTGCGGAAATTATGTCGGCAACACAAAGGATTATTTGTACTACTGCAGAATTGGCTGTGATTTTGAAAAAAGTTCAAGCCTTGCTGCGGAAAAAATTCAAAAGCAGATAAAAGAAATCAATCCTGACATTAAATATTTAAATTATGCAATCCTTCATGATGGGAAAAATTCTTCAAGCTACAGGCTGATGTATTCCGGCGTGTTAAAAACGATGCAGCAAAAGGATACAAATTCGTTCGTACAAAAGAAAATCTTGAATGGAACTAATTCTGAAAATTTGCAGGAAGCAGTAGATTTTTGTGAGCTTCATCCTGAAATCAATTTGATTTTTGCTTTCTCTGAAAAAGAGGCTGTTCTTGCTGCAAAGGCGCTTTCTAAAGAAGGAAGAACGCTGTCTAAAGATTCTTTTGTAGTATGTCTTAATGCATCAACAGAAGGTCTGTATAAAATCTTTGAAAATAAAATTTCACTTTCCGTTGTCCCTGAAACTTATTATGAAAAAAAACTGATGAAAATTCTGAATTGCCTTGAAAAAGGTTTATCTGTAGAAAAAGTCAACGAAACAGAATGGAAGTTCTTCTAAAATTTTACGGTAATATTATTAAAATACTGTTTTTTTTATGCCGATAAGTAGTTCATGAGAACTATCTTTAAAAAATGGATTTTATTAATTTTAATTTTTAGTAAATTACCGGTTTTTGCAGAAATAAAACCGCTTTACCAGCTGCCGGAAGATTTACCGGCCAAAAAATCAACAGAAAAAAAAGGTGCGTTTTTACTTGGCTGTAATGAAGGCCTTTACAGAGTAAATTCAAAAACAACTCTTGAACCATTATGGACAGAAGGAAAAGTTGAAAGAATTTTGCGCACTTCCGAAAAATGGTATTTTATTACATCAAAAGGAATTTTATCTTCAGCTGATCTTGAAATATTTAAAGAATGCAATGAAGGTCTTCCTTTTTTGACTGTCAAAACTTATGAAAACAAAACAAAAAATCTTGTTAAGCAGGTAGCTCTGTTAAAAGATATTGCAGTTGATCCATTTAATCCAAAAGTTCTCGTAACTGCAACAAAAGATGCCGTGTATTTAACAAGAGACGGTGGAGAAACCTGGAAGTCGCTTGGGTCAGCAAGTAAATATACTTCAGGTGTAAAAGCCGTTGCCTGTTCAACAATGCCTGTCTATGACAAAAAGGGAAAAGTTAGCGGAAATGAGCTTGTAGTTTTTATGTCACATCCGATTTACGGTTTCAGCTATTACCGAGCAGACGCAAAAAATCCAATCTGGGTTGATATAAGCGCAGGATTTTCTGCAATGCCAAGTATGACTCAGGTTGATGAAATTGCGGATATAATTCCTGTTGTCTGCAAGGATGAGGAAGGAAATCTCTATCCGGAAATTATTGCAAGTCAGAGTTATATCCCTAATATTTTTAAATTTAACTGGAAAACAAAACGTGCGGAAAAAATTTACACTGGAAAAGAAAAGTGCGACACGATTGAAAGCCTTTGTCAGAGCAACAGCAATATCGTGTTCCTCTCTCCTGGAAAAGTAAGTTCTTATTCTTTAAATGACGGATCAGTTTCTGAGGTTGATATAAATAAAAGCTGGTACAGTAAAGTCTGCCGTTCTGATTTAACTGTTAATTCTGTTTACATTCCAAAAAATGAATCAGGATTAAAGACGCCGCTTGAATTAAGTGAAATCTATCTTCTTGATCCTGAAAGAATCCGAACAACTTACGGAGAAACTGCAAATAAAAAGAAGGCTGTGTATTCTTCTGTTTATCAGCTTAGGAATCAGACTGGAATTTCAAAATACAGAAAAATTACAAAAGATAATAAACTCAATGCAATCGTAATCGATATGAAGGATGATTATGGGCTTCTGCGTTTTACTCCAAAAAGTGAACTGCTCAAAAAGAAAGGAACCGTCACTCAATATAAAATTGATGTTGATGAGCTTGTAAAACAGTTTAAGGAGGATGACGTTTATTTGATTGCACGCATCGTTGTGTTTAAAGATAAAAATCTTGCAAATTATGACAAGAAGCAGTATTCAGTCTGGAACTCAAAAACCGGAACTCCATGGATGGGTAAAAAAGGTACTGAAGAAATCAAAGATGAAAACGGAAATGTTACGGGGACAAAAGTTCTTTACTACGATGAAAACTGGGTTGATCCGTATAGTGAAGAAGTCTGGGAATATAACATTGAAATTGCAAAGGAACTTGTTGAACGCGGATTTGATGAAATTCAGTTCGATTACATAAGATTCCCGACTGACGGAATTAACATGCATGAAGCAACTTACCGCTGGAAAGATAAAGGCATGGATAAAGAAAGTGCACTTGTTTCATTCCTTTCTTATGCAAGAAAAAATATTAATGCTCCAATTGGAATTGATATTTACGGCGCAAACGGCTGGTATAGAAGCGGTACAAGAACTGGACAGGATGTTGAACTTATGAGTGATTATGTTGATGTAATCTGCCCTATGTTCTATCCGTCTCATTTTGAACAGAACTTCCTTGAGTATGCACCTCTTGCTGAACGACCGTATAGAATTTATTTTTACGGCTCATATAGAAACACAATCATGGGTCGAAATAAAATTATTGTTCGCCCTTGGGTTCAGGCATTTTACATGGGAGTCCGTTATGACAGAAAATTCTATGATAAGAATTATGTTAAGCGTGAAGTTTTTGGTGTAAGGGACGGTTTAAACCGCGGATATATGTACTGGAACAACAGCGGCGGATTCTATGATGATATCAGTCCTGATCCTGAAGAAAATGAAATGTCACCCTGGAGAAAAGATGAAGTTGATCTTCAGACTAGAGTTCCTGCATTTTCAAGCGGCATTAAAAGTCAGGAAATGAGTGAAGAAGAATTACAGGAAGAAATAAAGAATCAGGAAGAAATGATTTCTTTGTGGAACTATGTGCGGGAAAAAGAATTTCCGGAAGAAAAAGATGAAAAATCTGTTCCAAAATATTTTCTTCATGTAAATCCGGGGCTTGGAAAGTAAAATGACAAATTTAAAATACACACCGGAAGAACCAATTGTTGCAATCGCAACTGCTTTAGTTCCAAGTGCAATCGGTATTGTTCGTGCAAGCGGTAAAAACTCGATTGAACTTGCTTCTAAAATTTTTTCTCGTCCTAAAGCTCTTTGTGATGCAGCAGGAAATACTCTTGTTTACGGCTGGATTCTTGATTCGCAAAAAAATAAAATCGATGAAGTAATGGTCGGCGTGTACCGTGCTCCAAAATCTTTTACCGGTGAAGATATGGTGGAAGTTTTTTGTCATGGTGGAGTTGCTGTTGTTACTGCTGTTTTAAATGCATTTCTTGCAAACGGATTCAGAAAAGCAGAGCGTGGTGAGTATACTTTCAGGGCTTACATAAACGGAAAAACTGATTTAACAAAAGCAGAAGCTGTAAAAGAAATAATCGACAGTAAAACTGATGTGAGCCGTGGAAGAGCAGCGGGCAGACTCTGTGGAAATTTATTTGATCAGATTGATTCAATAAAAAAATCTGTTGTTGATGTTCTTGGTTCAATAGAAGTTGAAATTGAATATCCTGAAGATGAAGAAAATATTGCGGATTATTTTGACTGCAGTGAACTTGAAGTTGTAAAGACAAAACTTGAAGAACTCGCTTCATCATGGAAAAGTGAAAAATTGTATCAGGATGGAGCACGAGTCGTTTTGTGCGGAAAAACAAATGCAGGAAAATCAAGCTTGTTCAATACTCTTTTAAAAGAAGAGCGTGCAATTGTAAGCAATATTGAAGGAACTACAAGAGACTGGCTTGAAAGTTATGCTGATTTTGAAGGGCTTCCTGTACGACTTTTTGATACAGCAGGATTAAGACAAACTGATGATGTGATTGAAGCACGTGGTGTTGAACTTACAAAAGACTTGAGTAATGAAGCAGACGTGATTTTGTATCTTGTTGATTCTACAAAAGAACTTTCTGATGATGACAGAAAATTTATTGAAAATCAGAAAAATGTTCCTGTGATTGCAGTCCTTAATAAGTGTGATGAAAATTCTGTATTTAATGAAGAAATTTCATCTGCTGTAAAGACAGTAAAAATTTCTGCAAAAAAAGGAATTGGTATAGAAGAGCTTGTTCATAGTGTTAAGGAATTGCTTTTCAGCGGAGAAAATAAAATTCGTGAGCAAAGCGGGCTTGGGTCAGCAAGACAGAAAAAATCCGTTGAAGAAGCACTTGAGCGAATTTCTCACGCAATTGAAATTTCAAAAAGCGGCGAGTATGGCCTTGATGCAGTTGTTCAGGATCTTGAAGATGCACTGGACAGTCTTGGTGAAGTAACAGGCGACGTAACGCCGGATGACGTCCTCGGAAACATTTTTTCAAGATTCTGTGTAGGAAAATAAAACTTTTAAATATGCGGGTTGTGCGAGTTTTCGCTGGAAAACTCGGTGAGCAGCTTTGCTGCGGCATTCTGCGTAGGAAAATAAAGTATATCTTGATTTGTGTATAGTATTTCATTTATTGAAACCTTTTCTATAAAAAATTATAATCGTTTCCATGTTAGCACAAATTTTAGCTGTCTCAATTTTCGTAGTGATGTTTCTTTTAATCATCCTTGAACTTTTTGAAAGACAGTGGACAACTCTGGTCTGCGGAGCTTTGACTCTTGCATTGGTTTTTGGATTGGGTATGCATAGCGCAGAAGCATGCATGAAAACGCTCAATGTTAAAAGTATTTTTACAGCCAGCTTCTGGTATGCAAATGGCGCTGCAGAAGAAAGCAGTTCCGGAATCAACTGGGCAACAATTATCTTTATTGCCGGCATGATGATTATGGTAGAAGGAATGGCTCGTGTCGGATTCTTCCGATGGCTGTGCATGAAGCTTGCAAAGGCAGTTAAATACAAGGTACTTCCTATCTTTGTAACTTTCATGATTATGTCTGCTGTTCTCGCAATGTTCATCGATTCAATTACAGTTATTCTGTTCCTTGCAGCTGTTACAGTTGAGTTGAGTCAGCTTCTTAAGTTCAATCCTCTTCCGATGATTCTTTCTGAAATTTTCTGTGCAAATCTTGGTGGTTCCGCAACAATGTGCGGTGATCCTCCAAACATCATAATCGGTACGTCATTCCATTATTCATTTACAGATTTCGTTATGAATACTGGTGTAATTGCCGGAATCTCGCTGTTGTTTACACTTTTGTTCTTTTTCCTTGCATACAGAAAAGATTTGAAGGCTGATGAAACTGTTGATACATCTACATTCCCTACACCGGAAAGTGCTATCACGGATAAAGGCGGATTTATAATCAGCTCAATCATTTTTGGAATTGCAGTTGTTCTTCTTGTTACTCATGCTCAGACAGGACTTTCGGTTGCTTCAATCGGTGCATTTATTTCTGTAATTACACTTCTTACAGCTCCACGTCATGTTGGTGAAATAATGAAGAAAGTTGATTACAAGACAGTGCTTTTCTTTATTGGGCTTTTTGTTGTTGTAGGCGGGCTTGAAGAAACTGGTGTTCTTGAAATCGTTGCAGGATTTATTGGCAAAATTTCAAAAGGTAACGTATACTTGATGATAGCAATCATCATTTGGGTAAGTGCAATTGCCAGTGCATTTGTTGATAACATTCCGTTTGCTGCAACTATGATTCCTGTCATTCAGTCTCTTGCAGGTTCAAGCGGTGTTGATTTAAGAACAATGACATGGGCTCTTTCAATGGGTACTGATATCGGTGGAAGTGCAACTCCAATTGGTGCAAGTGCAAATGTTGTAGGAACATCTGTTGCTGCCAAAGCTGGTTACCCTGTAAGCTGGGGAACTTATTGTGCAAAAGCTGTTCCTGCTACAATAATCGTTATGGTTATCAGTACAGTATTTATCTTTATCAGATATTTGTAATGATGGTTAGGCGGGGTAGATTTTATGGACGAACAGATTATTATCAGTATTAGCCGCGAATATGGAAGTGCAGGTCATGTTATTGCTTCTAAGGTTGCAGAAAAGCTTGGAATTGAAGTGCTTGGCCGAAATATCCTTGAAGAAATTGCAGGAATTAAAAAAGTTGATACAAATAATTTGAGCAGATATGACGAAAAACCAAGAAGCCGTTTTTTCAGCAGAAGAGTAAGAGGAATGACAAATTCTCCTGAAGAAAATATTGCTGAACTTCAGTTTGCTCTTTTGAAGTCAAAGGCTGCAGATGGTGACTCATTTATCGTTGTTGGACGCTGCGCAGATGATTTGTTTCATGATTATCCGAATTGCATCAACATTTTTATTTATGCAGATATGGAATCAAAAATTCAGCGCGTAATTGAAAAGCATGAAGGAATAGACCGTAAGCAAGCAATGAAAAAAATTACAACTCACGACAAGAAGCGTGCTGCTTATCACGACTATTTTGCAAAGCATGGCAAGTGGGGTGTTTATTCTTCATACGAGCTTTGTATCAATGCTTCTAAACTCGGCATAGATGGAACTGCAGATTTAATCTACAAGTATATTGAAGCAAAAAGAGCAAAGTAAAATATGACAATACTTCAAAGTATTTTTCTTGGAATTCTTCAGGGAGTTGCTGAGTTTCTGCCAGTGTCTTCTTCAGGACATCTGGCAGTTGCCCGTAAACTTTTTGGTCTTGAAGAGGTTCCGCTTTTATTCGATGTGATTCTTCATCTTGCAACATTGCTTGCAGTTTGTATTTTTTTCAGAAAGAAAATTTTCAGTCTCTTGTGTATTTTTGCAAGAGTGATTTTCCCTAAGAAAAATTTAAGTGAAGAAGAAGTATCCGTTCAGAAAGAAGGAAGACGCTACATTGTTGCAATAATTGCAGCGACGGTAGTAACCGGTGCGATTGGAATTTTTACATCAAAAATTATTTCTAACGCAAATTTAAAACTTGTTTATTCAGGTTTTATTATTACTGCGGATTTTCTTGTTCTTTCAAGCCTGTATGAAAAGTATCATAAGAAAAAGGATGAAGCTGTAACAGAAAGTGAAGCTGTAGAAAAAGCTCCGGGGCTTATTCAGTCTTTGATTATAGGTTTTGCACAGGGGATAGGAACGTTGCCTGGAATTTCAAGAAGCGGTTCAACAATTTCTGCTTCTTTGTTCTGTGGTGTAAATAGAAAAACAGCCGGTGAGTTTTCTTTTATAGTTTCAATTCCTGCAATTCTTGGAGCTTTTATTCTTGAGTTTAAGGATCTAGGAAAAGTTACCGGTTCTGTTGGAATTATTCCGCTTATCGTTGGATTTGCAACTGCTTTTGTAAGCGGATACCTTTCTCTTAAGTTTTTAATGACGATGATTAAAAAGGGCAGACTCCACTGGTTTGCACTTTATCTGATTCCTCTGGGATTATTTGGAATCTTTTATTTTTAATTGATTACAGAAGCCGTTCGATTTTGAGCGGCTTTTGTTTTTTAAAAGAACATGCTGCTGACAAAAATTTCTATTCCGATCCCAATCAGAATTATTCCGCCGAGAATTCCCGATTTGTGTGAAAGATGAGCTCCTGCCTGTTTCCCGATAATTGCTCCAGAAAAACTGATTATGAATGTTGTGACAGCAATCAATAATCCGCAGATAAGAGCTTTAATTAGATTATATTCAGCAATTGTAAAGCCTACTGAAAGTGCATCAATAGAAGTTGCAATTCCCTGCATTATTAGAATTCCAAAAGTTAAGGTTCGTCCTGTGATGTTTCCTTCATCATCTCTTTCCGGATGAAAAGCTTCCCAGATCATTTTGCCGCCGATGTAAAGAAGAAGCATAAGTGCAATCCACGGAATTACTTTCTGAAACGATTTGAAATATTCGATGACTGTATGAACGCAGATCCAGCCGGTCATTGGCATCAGAAATTGAAAGAATGAATAGATAAAACTGCAGAAGATTATTTTTGAGCGCTTCATCTTCGGTTCGTTGAGTGCATTTACAATGGAAACAGAAAAAGTATCCATCGCAAGTCCGACCCCTAGTGCTATGCTGTTAAAGATAAAAACAAGATTCATGTTATGCCCTGTAAGAAAAAAAGAACCGTCAGCCTGAAAACCAGACAGACGGTTTATATCAGAAAATTAAAAGTTTAGTTTGATTCTGCTGCTCCAGGAAGTCCGATGTCTTTTCTGTAGAACATTCCGTCAAAGCTTACATGTTCAATTGCTTCGTATGCTTTCTTCCATGCCTCATCAAAAGTGTCAGCCTGTGCAGAACATGCAAGAACTCTTCCACCGCTTGTGAAAATTCCGCCTTCAGTTCTTCTGTCTTCGGAAGCTCCTGCAAAGAAAACTTTAGCTCCTGTTTCTGCAATTTTCTGTGTGTCAATTTTGATTGCCATACCTTTTTTGTATGACTTTGGATATCCTCCGCTGACTGCAACAGGGGCTACTACATATCCTTTTTTCCATGCAGTTTTAAATTCCTTGAGTTTACCTTCTGTAATTGCTTTACACAATTGAGCAAAATCAAAATCCATCAAAGGAAGAACTGCCTGTGTTTCAGGATCTCCAAGACGAACGTTGTATTCAATAACTTTTGGACCGTCCTTTGTAATCATAAGACCGAAGAAAATAAATCCTCTGTAATCCCAGCCTTCTGCTTGAATTCCTTTGAGAGTTGGTTCAAGAATGTTTGAATTGAATTTTGCAAGAACTTCTTCAGTAACATCATCAACCGGACAGATAGCTCCCATTCCGCCTGTATTTGGTCCTTTTGCTCCATCAAGAAGTCTTTTGTGATCGCGGGCACTCATGAACGGAATGATTACAGATTTGTTTTCTTTTGAAAGTTCTGGTGTTACGCTGACTGCTGCAAGAATTGAGATTTCAACACCGCGCATGTATTCTTCGATTACGAGCTTGCGTCCTGCATCCCCGACAAGTGCACCTTCCATAAGATCTTCAACAGCTTTAAGTGCATCTTCCATGTTGAGGGCAACAACAACACCTTTACCTGCTGCAAGACCGTCTGCTTTAAGAACGATTGGAGCTCCGTGTTTTTTTACATATTCAAGAGCTTCTTTTTTGTCTGTGAATGTTTTTGAATCTGCACAGGCAACTCCGTACTTCTTCATGAAGTCTTTTGCCATGTCTTTACTTGCTTCAAGCTGAGCAGGAGCTGATTTTGTACCTACAGTAGGAATCCCTGCTTCCCAAAGTTTATCTGCAAGTCCTGCTGCAAGTGGATCTTCTGGTCCAACAACGCAGAGTGTGCATCCGTTGTCTTTTGCGATTTTAATGAAATCTTCGTGTGTTTTGCCTTCGACATTGCGGCATTTTTTTTCAAAAGCTGTACCACCGTTACCTGGAGTACAGATTACTTCTTCAACTGAACTGCTCTGTGCCAGTTTCCAGGCAATTGCATGTTCACGTCCACCATTTCCAACAACAATAACTTTCATGAAGCTATGATATTAAAAAAAAGAAAAAAAGTCAGTCGATGTAGATAAATTTTTTGAAATAAATGGAATCAATTTTTCCCATTACAAGTTGTCTGTTTATGCATTTAACAAGTTCGTCTTTAATCAGCAGTTCACCTTTTGATTTTAATTCTTCCCGCGAATACTGCGATATCTGTTTTGAAATTTCTTCTTTTATCTTAAGCTGCTTTTGTAAAATTTCTTCATACAGCGATTCGTCATTTTTACTGAAAGACATGCATGGATCTATTACAGCGACAGAAGTTCCTTCATCTGCTTTTAAACTGATTCTGATTTGTCCAAGTTCAAACATTGAAGGAGTTTTTCTTTGTGAAGATTTTTTTCCTGACGAAGAAGAATCACAGCCTCGTACAGCAAAAGTTGTAATCGTTACGATTAAAATAATTGAAGCGATGATTCCGGCTGTTGCGGCAAGAATTTTGTTCAGCATATAAAATCCTTTGTCATGTTGTAAGTTCGAGTGTCTGTTTTAATTCTTGCTGTTAATTCAACGGTTGTTTCTTTCCATTCTTCACTTTCAATCGTTCCGTTTTTGCGGATTAGTTCAACAAGATTGCTTTGTTCAAGCGGGAAAGAATAATTGTTAAGTTTTCCAAGAAGATTTTCTGTTAGGCATGAAAGAATATCTTCAAAACCTTCCTGAGTTTTTGCGCTTACGTGAAGTGCGTCTGGAAATGCTTTATTCAGCTTTGAAACTGCAATCAGATTATTTTTAACAAGATCATATTTGTTCAAAAGTACCTTGTGCGGAATTTTATTTGCACCGATTTCTTCAAGAACTTTTAAAACCTGATTGTACTGGAACTCGCAGTAATCATCGTTTGCGTCTACAACAATCAGAAGAAAATCTGAAAGAGCAGTTTCTTCAAGAGTAGATTTAAATGCATCGATGAGTGTGTGCGGAAGATTTGAAATAAATCCAACAGTATCCGTAATCAGAATCTGGCTTGCTTCCGCGAGATTTAATTTTCTTGTTGTCGGATCAAGTGTTGCAAAAAGTTCATTTTTTACAAATACATCAGCACCTGTCAATGCATTAAGCAGACTCGATTTTCCGGCGTTTGTGTAACCTACAAGTGCACAACTTGAAATTGCAGTACGTTCCCGCTGCTTTCTCTGAGTTTCTCTGTTTACTGCAACCTGTTCAAGCTCCTTTTTTATCTGAAGAATTTTTTCTTCAACCTGACGACGGTCAAGCTCTTTCTGAGTTTCTCCGCTTCCTTTGTTTCCAAATGCACCGCCTCTTTGACGAGCCATATCGCCGTACATGTGGCTTAATCTTGGAAGTGAATATGTAAGCTTTGCAAGTTCAACCTGTAGAATTGCTTCTTTTGTCTGTGCACGCTGAGCAAAAATTCTGATGATTACTTCATTTCGGTCGAAGCATGGCATGAGTGCAAGTTTTTCCCAGTTGCGCTGTTTAGAAGGATCAATTGTCCAGTCAAAAATTATACATTCTGCGTAACATTCTTTTGCACGGTCAACAATTTCCTGAGCTTTTCCTGTTCCCATTCCGTAAGCTGGTGTCGGTTCAATTCGTGTGAGAGTAAGAATTCCTGCGACTTCCATTCCCAATGTTTTTACAAGTCCTTTAAGTTCAACTGGTTCCTGATTTAATTTATTTGGAGCGCCTACTAAAAAACAGCGTACTTTTTTTTCTTCTTCTAGTTTTACTTCAACCATGTTTTTAGTATAATGTGTCGACCGTATTATGTCGATAATCGGGGTGAGGTTTTATTAAGTGTCTACGGCGCCAAAAGTAGCATTAAGTTTATTGATATCGATTCTCATTTTTATTGGCTGCATGTTTTTTTCTTTTGCAGGTGGATTTAAATATCTTGAGGTTCAGTTTTATGAGCCGAGAGTAATCGGAAATATAAATTCACGACTTGAAAAAATTCAGTCTGCATACAGTGAATATTCAAACGGACTTGATGTTCGTTTCCGCAGTTTTATGAAGGAAAAATGCAGTACTTCATACATTGAACGTGAGCCTTCTCAGGAAGATTTAAAAAATCGTGCAAATCTTGAAGGCAGTCTTTTTCAGAGTGAGCCGGGGCTTGAGGGAGTCCGTCTTGTAGAAAATGACGGCATTCACATTCACTTCAGTACTTTCAAAGAAGATATTCTTGAAGAAACAAAAGATCTTGTTTCGTACACAAATTATCTTGACGGAAACAGAATCCCTTTTTCTCTTGTAGAATCTAAAGAGGGTGAAAGCAACACAAAGATTTATTTTGACAGCTCCAAAAATCTTCTTGTATTCAGTTATCCTTTTTATGATTTATATACCGCATACCGTGGAACGATGTTGTTTTATGTTTCCGGCGATGATTTTACTCGTTATCTTGTTACCCGCGATATTGTTGCACTGAATTCAAGAGGAACTGTAATTAGTCCGCGTGGATTTGTTTTTGAAATTCCTTATGCAATCCGTTCAAGTCTTGTTTCAAAAATTCAGGAGTGCTGGAAGAAATCATTTGTAAATATTGAAAAAATTACGGAATCTTCAAGAAAAGAAGAAAATCTTTTTGTGGTTGCAAATGAACGTTCCGGAATAAGAATCGGATGGATCTGCAGTCAGGACGAATTTGAATTTTCTGATTTTGAAAAATTTGCAATTCTGATTTGTTTTTACATAACTTTATTCCTGGTTGTTTTCCTTGTTTTCAATATGCGCCATGATGAAATGGTTTTGATCAGACGAAGGATTAAAAAATTCCAGTATGAACTTTTGAAGGAATATATTGACAGAAAAGACAGTTCGAACTGGAAGGCTCTTTCCCGAGAAATTTCTTTGAGAAAAGTTGATGTTAATAGTGAAATAAAGCGCAGTCTCGGCAGAAAAGGCAGAAAGTACAGCAAGGAAGTTGATGAAATGCTTGAAGCCAGCTGGACTGACATTATGTCTGCAATGGGGGGAAATGTTGCAGCACTTCGCCGCATGAGAAATGAAAATACTCTTGACCCGAAGGAAGAACTCACTCCTGTTCAGGTTCAGACGGCTCCTGTAAAAAATCAGCCTGTGGTTGCTCCTGTTGTGCCGGTTCAGGTTGAGGATGTTGAAGAAGCTGAAGATATAGAAGAACTTGTTGATGTTGAAGAACTTGAGGAAGTTCAGGAACTTGAAGAAGCAGAGAATGCAGAGCCTGTAGAGGAAGTTGAAGAACTTGAAGAATTACAGGAGCTTGAAGAGGTAGAAGAAGTTCAGCCTGTTGAAGATGTTGAGGAACTCGAAGATGTTGAAGAAGTTGAGCCTGTTGAGGAAGCTGAATCTGTAGAAGAAGCGGAATCTGTTGAAGATGTAGAAGAGCTTGACGAAATACAGGATGCTGAATCTGTAGAGTCTGTTGAAGAACTTGAAGAAGTTGCTGCTGCAGAACCCGTAGAATCAGCTGTTCCTGCAGAAACTGAAGAAGTAAAAGAAATTGAAAATGCATCTCCAGAATCAGAAACTGCACCAAAACGCAAGGGTGGACTTCTTTCAGCCGCAATTTCATTGAAGAAGGAAAAAACTGCGGATGAAGTTCTTGTTCAGTCAATTGAAGAATATACAGCGGAATATTTTCCAAAACAAGAAACTGAAGAAGGCAAGAAGATAAAAGAGGAAGCAAGAGATAATTTTACAATTTCTTCTCTAAACTTTTCAGAATTAGATGACGAAAATTAAACTATGGTAGAGTCTGATAATCCAAAGAAAAATTCTGCATCCTCAAATACTGCAAAAGGTTTAATGGGTAAGGCTCTCAGATTTCAAAAACAGGGAAGTACATCTATGAAACAGACAGCAAATGTTATTACAGAAAAAAACGGAATCTTTACAATCAGCCAGAGCGTGGAAACTGAATCTGTGGTGCAGGATCCAAAGCTTAAGGCTCTTGTGGACAGTGTGCTTAAATAAAAAATCCGAAGCATAAAAAAGGTCACTCCTTTGCGGAGTGACCTTTCTCTTTTTAAATCAGTTTATTCTTCTTCGTCTTCTTCTACAGAGATGTTGTAACTCTGAAGAATCTGAACAAGATTGTAGATTTTCTTGTATGTATCAATACACATGTTCTTCAAATTGCCTTCTGCAAAGTGATCTAGATCCTTCCAGTTCATGATGAGGGACGGATGCTGTTTTGCACTGTCTTCAAGAACCATCTTAAGGTTTCTGTCATAAGTGATGAACTGTTTGATTGAATTAAGAATCATTCTCCCTGCTGTATCGTTAATTATGTTCAAAGTTGAAAGAATGATTCCTTTTGATTCCTTATCTCTGTCTGAGCGTGGAAGAAGAGTTTTCATTTTTAATCCAAGGTCTACAGTTTCATTGAGGCTTTCATCAAGCTTTATGATATCCTGAAGCATATCTGAAAGAATGTGCTGTGCATCACTCATCGGTTTTGCAAGCTGCTGATTAATCCATTCTCCGCGGACAAGAAGAATATCTGAAAGTTCCTTAACATTCTTTTTTACGTAATCCATGATGAAGTGCTTAAGATAACACAATGGTTCATGATATTCGTAAGCACCGATTCCCTTGCGTTCAAAAGGAGCTGAGCCTGCTTCATTGTAGTACTTGAGCGGTTCAATTTCAGGTGTTCCGAAAATCTGTGTAAGAAGCCCTTCAATCTTTCCTGCAGTCTGCTGTGCCTTGAGGCTTTCAAGAGTGTTTTCTGCAAGATTTCTGTTTTCCTGAATGAAGTCTTCAACGATTGTATATGTTTTAGGTTTGTACTCTTCTTTATAAAGTGGATTTTCTGAAGTGAGCTGAATGAGCATCTCAAAAATATGCTGATCCCTCAGCTGTCTTACTCTTGCCATCACTTTTTTCCATGCGCTCATTGTTACCGGTTCAACACTTTTTGCAGTCTTGAGCATTTTGAAAAGAGGTTCCCAGTCATCATCAAACGGAAGAACAAAAGCAACGTCTATAAAGTTTTTAAGATCTTCAATAATGTAAGTTCCATTGATTGTATTGAATTTCGGTGTTGCATTAAAAGATCTTTCCTTGAGGTTGTTGTCGAACTTTCTGAGTGTAAAGTAGAAATCGTACTGACAGAATGCTGAAAAAAGAACGAGCTTTGTGTAAAGATCATCAATTTTCATGATTCTTGTTGAATCAAATTCTGTTGTGAGTGCTTCAAGGTCTTTTTTTACTTTTACAGCAAGATCTTTAAGCGGCATTTTTCTTGCATTTTCAGAAATTGCCTGTTCAGTAAGCTGATCAAGAGCGGCTTTCTGATTTTTTGTCATTCCGAATTCAAGAACCATTCTCTTAATCTGATTTGGTGTCATTGACTGGAACATAACTTGTGCCGGAGAAATAACCTTGTATATATCATAGTAGATTTTAGCAAAGGAACCGTCTATTTCATTTGAGTTTTGCTTGTAAACTTTATATTTTGTTTTTGAAAGAGACTTATAAATGTTTTTCAACTGACGTTTCTTTTGTGCTTCTGGATCATTTCCGCCAAAAAGAGAACTGAATAGATTAGATAAAAAACTGTTACCCATATCGTCTATAATAATCGAACAGATTTAATTATTCAATCAAAAAAGTTTTTATGTAAAAGAAAAAAAATCATAAAGTTGTTGACTTTAAAAATTAACAATGTTAAATTAACTGTGTTATGAGACCAAAAAACTTAACACTGGAAAAAGAAATTCTCGATGCAACGTTAAAACTTCTTGAAACAAAGGAGCCTGTTGAAATCGGGATGCGTGATGTTGCAAAAATGTGCAATGTCAGCGCAACTTCAATTTATCATTATTTTAAGGACAAGAACGAATTGTTCAAAAAGATTTCCATTACTTGTCTTGCCGGCTTAAGGGACAGAATGGAAGCTGATGTTTCAAAAACTGATGACTGTAAGGAAAAAGTACGCTTTGCGCTTGAATCCTTCAGGGACTGGTGTTTTGAAAATCCGACAGTTGCAGTTGCCGTTTTAAGCAAGTTCTCTGAAAATATCGGGGATACAGAACTGCCTGCATTTTATGTCTGCAACAAATTCGGTCTGGAGCTTTTTGAAGAATGTGTAAGAAAAAAAATTGCAGTTTCAAAAAATCCAAAGCTTGATACTGAAATAATGATTGCGGGGCTGTGGGGATGTATTCAGATTTCCCTGTCCAAAAGAAATGATCCTGAATTCTGGAACCGCGGAAAAGATTTTACGGATTGTTTTATTGAAAAAATGATGAATATTTTTTTCAGAACGTAGAGAGGTAAAAAAATGAAAAAAAGATTACTTGCTGCATTATTTGCTTTTTCAGCTTTTGTTTATGCTCAATCAGACAAAAATATTAGTTTTGAATTTTCGTCGGTAACTGATTTTGCATATTATCCGAAAGCAGATTACAAATCAGGAAATAGACATTTTGCACCAATAACAGGAGTGTACGATGGAGCTGAGCTTCAGGAAACTTTAAAGGCTGACTGCATTATTCCGGTTCCTTTCAGCGATAATTTCCTTTTTGCTGATAATAAGCTTATTCTTGAAGGAGCACTTGCTTTAACTCCTGTTTCTGTAACTCCAAAAGCAAAGATTTCTTTTACACCGGTTGCATTTTTAAATTTCAGCGCAGGTGCAAATATTTCTGCTGCATGGAAATTCTTAGGGATAAAGAGTCTTGCCTGTTATGATCCAACTGAAGGAGAATATGTTCAGCAGACTCCTTTTAAAACTTACAGATATCTTGCATGGTTTTGTTCAACGCTTATGTTTGATGCTGCTGCAATCTGGCCGGGAGACTGGCATCACATTATAGCAGTTGCAAGCTGGGAAATTAATTATCAGGGGCTTTTGAATGCTCAGGATGATGATGAGCTTTTTAAATTTCATTCTGATGGCGGACTTTCAAAAGGTGCAGGTTATGAATCAAATTATATTCTCGGTTATCAGATGCCGTCAAAACTTTCTCTTGTGGGAGTTAAGCTTCAGTTTACTGGTGCTTTGAGTGATTATTTTTCTGATTCTGCATATTATTCAAAGTTTGATGGTGATTTTATGAGCATAAATATTGCGGGGCTTGCAAATTATGATTTTGATGAAAAAAATTCGATTGTAGTTCTTGTTGAATTTGGAAGCCGCAGAAGCTTTGCAGAAAATCATGATGATCTTGAGGATGAGCCGCTTCTTTCAAAAAAAGGCCGTGAATGGTATTTTAGAAGAATCGGGTGCAGTTTTACTCATAAGTTTTAAATTAAGAATGTCGTATAAAGGGAGTGTAGTATGAAAAAAATTACGATGAATATAATTATCTGTTGTTTTGTGGCTGCTGCTGCAACTGCTTTAACCGTCTTTATAGGACCTGGAAAAATCTGGGGAGAGAGAAAGCCTCAGTTTGCAGTGTGGGTTGAAAATACAGACGGAACTTTTGTAAAAACACTTTATGTTACAAAAAGTGCAAGTTCAAAGGGGTGGACTTTTGGACCTGATGAAGGGCGTCCTGAATCGCTTCCGGTATGGTATGCTGCAAAAGGTCAGGATCCGGCAAAGAAGCTTAAGAAAAATGAACTTGATGCTTCAACCGGTGCAACTCCAAAAAAAGGAACCGTAATAAAAATCGATTCTGAACTTGAACCTGGAAAAACTTATGTTATTAAGGCTGAATTTAATCAGAGTTTTGACTACAATGAAACCTGGACCAAAGAAAATTCTGGAGTTAACGGACAGCCTTCTGTAATCTATACAGGACTGATTACTCCTGATGGATCTGAACAGGAAGTTACACTTACGTTTGCAGGAACTGGTTCTGTTGACGGAAGTGACGGCATGATTCATACGGAATTTTCTGATAAAATTACAACGGCAAAAAACATCATTGACAGGATATATTTTTCAGTTAAATAAAATTCTTAAAAAAATGAATTGAAACCATATGCCTGAACTGGTGTTTTTCCATAGAGGTAAAAATGAAAAAAAGAAATTTCTTTTCACTGGTTCTGGCAATATGCGTTTTAACGTTTTCTGTATCTGCCAGAGAAACTCCCGTTGAAGGACTTTATGAATATAAGCTTGATAACGGGCTTGAACTTTTCGTCGCAGAAAATCACACTGTTCCGCTTGCATATATTGAAATTGCGGTAAAGGCTGGTGCTGTAACTCAGACTCCAGAAAATGCGGGGCTTTTCCATTTGTATGAGCACATGATGTTCAAGGGAAATGCATTGTATAAAGATGCAGCATCTGTTCAAAATGCAATCTCTGAACTTGGGGTTTCTTCATGGAACGGAACAACCGGCGTTGATCGGGTGAATTATTTTTTTACAGTCCCGTCAGACAGACTTGAGGAAGGGCTTGCTTTCTGGAATGCTGCAATTCGTTCTCCATTGATGGATAAGAATGAGTTTGAAAAAGAGAAAAAAGTTGTTCTTGCAGAAATAGAAGGTGAAAAATCTGAGCCTGGAAGAATTTTAGGCGGATACTTGAGACTTAATCTTTTCCCTGAAGCTCCGTACAGAGTTGACCCGAGTGGATCTTTTGATGTTGTAAGAAATGCAACTGTAGAACAACTTCGTGATATTCAGACTAAGTTTTATATTCCGTGTAATGCAGCATTGTTTGTTGGTGGAGATGTAGATCCGGAAGATACTTATAAGCTTGTAAATAAAATTTTCGGCAGCTGGAGTAATAACGGAAATTCAGCTCCAGAAAAAGGCGCTAAACAAAAGCATAAAGTTTTTGAAAAAAGAAAATTGTGCGTAATGCCTCATCCTCAGATTTCTCCGAATATGGCAGAAGTTATTGTTGAGTATCGCGGACCTGATACAGACCATGAAATTGAAGATACATATCCGATGGATTACTTATGCGAACTTTGTGCTGAACCTGATGGAACTTTCAAAAAAAATATAATAGAAAAAAAAGAATTTAAGATTCCTGCAGAAAGTTATGTTTCTGCAGGGTATGCAACTGTAAGGGCAAACGGCTGTTTTGAATTTGATGCAGTGATGCTTGAGCCTGAAAAAGATATTGCAGAACGTACTGTAAAATTTGCTGATGTAATTGAAAAAGAAATCATTGATGCAATTCTTAAAGATGAAAAGAATTTTACAAAAGAAAGAATGACTCGTTGTGTTGATTCTATGCTTGATTCTAGAATCCGAAACGGAGAAACTGCAACCGGACTTTTGGGTAACATTTCCAGATGCTGGGAAAATTCTTCTGCTGAATATTATTATTCCTACATCGATAAAATTTCTGAGGTTAAAAAGAGTGACCTTGAGTATTGTGTTGAAAAATATTTCCGCAATCAGCCTCTTGTTGCTGTAATTGTAAACCCTGAAGTTTATGATCAGCAGAAAGCTCAGTTTGAAAAACTTGGATTTGAAGTTGTTACAGAAGAAAAATCATGCTGGTGGAAGCTTCCGGAATTTGCTCCGAAAAAAATTGATTATAAAATTTCATACACGGAAGATAAAAATATTTTCAGCCCGTCAAAAAATAAATCCGAAAATGGCTCAAAGAGAAAACAGAAATCGATTTCAGAGTTTAAACTTAAAAATGGAATTCCTGTTTATATAAATAAAACTTCCAGCAGAATCCTTTCGATGAATGTTGCATTTAAATCCGGAATTAAAAATCTTACACTTGAAACAAGCGGCCTTGAAAAATCGCTTTTTAATATGATGTCTAACTGTTCAAAAAAATACAGCTACGATTATAGAAAAAAACTTTTTTTTGACACATCAGCTTCGATTAGTTCTGTTTCTAAAGTTAACGGCAGCATCATGCGTTTGACTGTGATGGATAAAGATTTAGATAAAATTCTTCCTGTTTTTGCAGATGGAATTATTAATCCGGCTTTTGAACAGGTTGTTTATGACAATATGATTAACAGTTATAAAGAGTCTCTTCATGCAGAAAAAACTAAGGCTGATAATCTGCTTCAGAAAAAAGTTTCTGATAAAATTTATGAAGGTCATGTTTACAGTGTTGGCGTAGGTGTAACAGATGATTCTTTGAAAAATATTACAGTCAGTGCAATGAAAAAATATCATAAGAATATTCTTGCTTCTGATTTGATGTTTATTGTTGTAGCAGGTGATGTGAATGAACAGGAAATTGTTGAAAAGCTGAATGCTCAATTTGGTAAAATCAAAAGAGGTTCTTCTAAAAATAAAAAAGAACTTGTTGTAGGACAGATTGAATTATCTGCGGCTGAACCTTGCATTGAAGTCCTTCCGTCTGCAGCAGGTACAGCATACGTTGCGCGTGTGTTTAAATCTCCATCAGGTTCATCAGAAGATTTTATTCCATCTTGTCTTGCGGCGGATATTTACAGCACTGTAATGTTTAATGTTGTCCGCGAAAAAAACGGAATATGCTATACACCGTCTTCTTTTGTCGGTTCTTCAGAAGCGCCTGTAGGATTTGAATATCTTTTTAAGGTTTCTGATTTTGAAAATTTTAAAACTGCACTTGATGAAGCAAGAAATTATATGAAGCAGGGAATGCTTGTTGATGGCGTTAATGAGGATGGAACATATATTTTTGCGGATTTAAAAGATAAAATTGAGGGATATAAAAATTCATTTATCAATTCCACATATCAGTCTCAGCAGACAAGTTCTTCAGTCGGTTTTAATCTTGCTTACAATCTTCTGCGCTATAACGATCTGCATCATGATGAAAAAAATCTTGAAAGTCTGAGAAAATGTACGTCAGAAGATATTCTCCGGGTTTTCAATAAGTACTGGTTCGATACAGGAAACTGGTATGCTGTAACAGGTCCTGATGATGCGGAAAAACTTAATTTTGGCCAGGACTAATTAATCCCTTGAATGGAAATTTTCTTAAAGTAAGCATTTTTTGTTTTGTAAGCTGCAGGAAAATTTCCTTTATGTCGGAATGTTCCCAGATGTTCATTCCGATTTTTTTTATGCTTCTTTTGTTGAATTCATTTTCTATTTCAGAAAAAAACTGATTTTTCTTGAATTTATTTTTGTTCTTTTTTGCAAAATCCAGCATGATTTTTGCGTCATGTGCAAAGTCTGCGGGGCGTTTTCTTTTACAGATATCGCATCCATCACAGGCTGCCTGTTCTCCTCCAAGTGCATCAAGAAGAATCTGCCGTCTGCATGTAGTGCTTTCTGCAAATGTTTTAAGTACCCGCTTGCGGCTTCCTTTTTCAAATACAGAGGCTTTTTCTGAATCTTCGCTGCTCCATAAAAGAATTGCAGTTGCTATACTTCCGTCTCTTCCCCCTCGTCCTGCTTCCTGAATGTATGCTTCTGCAGTTTCACTTGGCTCTAGATGAATGACTGTGTGAATATCTTTTTTATCAACTCCCATTCCGTAAGCGCAGGTTGCAGCAAGTATTCCGTCGGTTTTATTGTAGAACCATTTTTCAACTTTTGTTTTTTCTTCACGGCTTAATCCTGCGTGATAAAATTTAACTTTATCTGTTCCAAGATATGAAGCAAGTTCTCGTGCCATATCTTCACTTTTTGCTCTTGTTCCGCAGAAAATAATCAGTGGTTTGGGACGACTTAAAGCAAGCATGAAAGCGGCTCTTTTTTTTGCATAGGCATTTATCACTTCGTAGTGAATATTCGGTCTGTCGCTGTCGCTGCGTACAATATGAACATTTCCTCCAAAAAGAATTTCAGATACTCGGGAAAGAACTTCAGGACTTGCTGTTGCGGTAAAGGCAGTTACTGCTTTCGGGTTAATTGTTTTGATTACATTTCCAAGATTGAGGTATGCAGGACGAAATGAATCACCCCATTCGCTTGTGCAGTGAGCTTCGTCAATTGCAATGTGGGCAATGTTGCATTCTGAAAGACGCTGTACAAGTTCTTCACTCTGGAGAATTTCAGGGTTCGCAAGAATGATTTTTGCACCTTCTTTTATCAGACGGAAATTTTCTTCTCTTTCTTCATGAGTCTGTCCGCCCTTAAATACAACGCTTTTCATTCCTCCTTCATCCATTCGCCTTTTCTGGTCTGACATCAAAGCAAGAAGCGGGTAGAGAACCATTGTCGGTCCGTTAAGAATAAGCGCCGGTGTAAGGAAACAAAGTGATTTTCCTGCTCCTGTCGGTAAAAGAACTATCTGCCTTCCGTTGTAAAAGGCCGTGTTGTTTTCTTCAAGATTCTTGAGTTCTTCTTCCGGAAGTTCTTGTTGTGCCGAAAGAATATTTTCAATCACTATTCTTTGCCACGGATAAAGATAAGATATTCCAAAAGCTTTTCTTGCAGCAAGCAGAACCTCATCATCACAACCATTTTCTTCATAATCAGCTTTCTGCGCAGGATAATCGATTCCTTCTTCAAAAAATCTGACGCCGTCTTTTTTAAGTTCATCAATTTGAATTTCAGTCATATATAGTATTAACCGAAAAAAAATAAAAACTGCAAATTAAAACAGAAATTTTTCAAAAAAAAATGATTTTTGTTGTGATCAATCAGCGGCGGATTCTTTCCGATAATATCTGTATGAAAAATAAAATTTACACAGCGGCAATTGTAGGCTGCGGAAGAATTGGTTTTACACTTGGATTTGATAAAAAACGTGAACAGCCTGCAAGTCACACAATGGCTCTTCTTGAAAATAAAAGAATAAAACTGATTGCCGGATGCGACACAAATAAAGAAAATCTTGAAAACTGGAAAAAATATACAAAAGTTCAGAATGTTTATGAATCGAGTGATGAACTTTATTCTGCATGTAAGATTGATATCGTTGTGATTGCGGTAAATGAAAATGCACATTTAAAGGAAGCTTTGAATGCAATCCGTACTAAACCGAAGCTTGTAATCCTTGAAAAACCTGTTGCGCTCAATTCTCAGGAAGCAGAATTGATTTATGAAGAAGCTGAAAAAAATAAAGTTGATGTTCTGATTAATCATGAGCGGCGTTTTGCTGAAGATTATATTCTTGCAAAAGATTTTATGAAAATAATCGGACCTCTGCAGAGCATTAAGGCTGAACTTTGCTCAAGCCTTTGCGTTTATAATCCAAAGAAAGAAAGTACAGGCGGTTACAGTCTGATTCACGATGGAACTCATCTTGTTGATGTTGTGATGTATCTTCTTGAAGATGAAAACAGTGAGGCGATTTTAAAAAATCCTGTTATGAGTGGAATTTTCCGGGATGAAGAAAATAATGTCCGTCAGCTTTGTGCTCACTATTCAACTGAAAAATGCCCTGAGGTATCTGTAAGCATCAGCGGTCGTTCAAGATTCTTTGGCTTCGAAGTAATAATCACAGGAACTGAAGGCAGAATCGTTGTTGGAAATGGAATGCTTAAATTTTACAGAAGAAAATCTTCAAAGCTTTACACTGGATTCTATTCTCTTTCATCCGTAAAAATCAGGAAGCCGAAAAAAACTTTGTATTTTGCAAATATGGTACAGAATGCGGTTGATTATCTGGACGGTTCAAAATCACTTCGTTCAACTCTTAAAAATGGAATTTCTGCACTTAAAGTACTTGAGGAAATAAAGTCGTTTTTAATCTGATAAAAAGCGTTTTTTCTCCCTTGGTTGCATATTTGTTATTATTTTCTTATTATATACGCATGAAAAAGTTAATATCATGCCTTATTGTATCAGCCGCAATGTCAGCTGGTCTTTTTGCTCAGTCGATTATGACTGCAAATGATTTTTTTAAAAAGGTAAGTGCTCAATACGGTTCAATTAAAAATTACGAAGCAAATGTAAAAATAAAAATTGGAAAAACTGATATGGAAGGCCGTGTAAGTTTTATGCGTCCTGAAATGCTGAGAATTGATTTTTCTGATCCTGCAGAACAGACTATCGTTTTTAACGGAGACAAGCTTGTTGTTTATCTTCCGGGAAACTCTGCAATTCTTGAACAGGAAGTTACTTCTTCTGCAAAAAAAGTTGCAACTGCAGATGGTCTTGCACTCTTAAAAAGATATTATACAGTTTCATATGTTTCAGGACAGAGTGAAGTTCCTCTTGATGACAATTCAAATGAGATGGTAATAAAGCTTAAGTTCCAGCGCCGCTCTTCAACGGAGGCATTTAAGGAAATAATCATGTCTATTGATCCTGCTACAAATTTAATCCGCAGAGTTGTTGCTTATTCAAGTTCTTCAACAGAGAATTATGAAATCGATTTTTTGGATTATAAACTTAATACAGCAATGAGTGAGCAGCGTTTCCTTTATGATCCGCCTTCATCTGCAAATAACTACAGCAACTTTCTTCTTTCGGAGTAACAAATGGAAAGCTACGGAGAAATTTTACGTAATGAAAGAGAGTTAAAGGGCTTGTTTATTTCCGATATAGCCAGAGATACTGCACTTCCAAAAAATTATCTTGAAGCTTTGGAAGAAGAACGCGTTGATGATTTTCCTGGTGAAACATATTTTATCGGTGCCCTGGACAATTACTGTGAATATCTTGGTATTGATAAAAATGAAATCAGGGCTTTGTATCATGCGAAGAAAATTCAGGAAGCTCCTGTTCCTGTTGAACTGCTTCAGAAATCAAAGCCAAAGTATCTGATTCCGCTTATTGCATCTGTTTCTGCAGCTATAATTATTGGTCTTGGAATTTATCTTTATTTTGTTGTTTTCAATGTTCCTCAGAAAATTGCGCAGAGTGCAGAGAAATCTAAAAATCAGAAGAAAAATCAGCAGTACCTTTTTACAGGTAAGCCTGAAACAAAAAGATTTTATAAAGGTGATCAGATTCTTGTTCCTTCAAAAGATGGAAAAGGAAATATTGTTCTGATTGTTTCCAGAACACTCGGAAAGTTCCAAATCGAAACTCCTCAGGGAAGAGAAACTGTTGATTTGAGTGAAGAACGTGCACTTGATATTGATGGTGACGGTGGAGAAGATTTGATTGTTTACCTCAGCGACATCGATGATAAAAAAGAATCTGCCGGTGCTGAAATTCGTCTGCTTGCAAAAAATGAATCTGGAATTTCAATCGCAATGGTTGAAGCTTCAGAAGAATCCGTTGATTCAATTCCGATTGCATCATCTTTGAGAAATAATGCAACAAGAACAGTTCTTCATGAAGATACTCGTCCTTATCCGTTTACATTTAACGTAACTTTCCGCGCTCCATGTATTTTCAGATACAAGATTGATAATCAGACTTACATTGAACGTTATTTTAAATCTGGTGAAAGTGGAATTGCTGCAAGTGCACAGAACAGCGTAAGATTCTGGACAAGCAACAATAATGCAATGAAGATTCAGATTACAGCCGGACTTTCAAATTATGATTTGAAGATTGGAAATGAAGGCGAAGTAAATGTTCGCGACATCAAGTGGGTTAAAGACAGCGACGGAAAATACAGAGTCGTAGTTCTTGATGTTGAGTAAAATATGTCAGATAACAAAAAATTTTTCTTAGATCAGCACGGGTGCGCAAAAAATCAGGTTGACGGCGAGTTGATAATGAACAGGCTTGTTAATCTTGGTTTTACTCAGACTTTTGACGCATCTGAGGCTGATGTTATTTTTATTAATTCCTGTGGATTTATTGAAAGTGCAAAAACTGAAAGCATTGAATCTTTGATGAATGCACGAAATTTATATCCTGATGCAAAAATCATTCTTGGCGGATGTCTTGCTGAACGATACGCTGAGTATTTTAAAGATGAACTTACTGAAGCAGATGCAATTTTTGGAAATGGAGATCTCTCAAAAATAGATGGACTTGTGAAATCCCTTTTTGATGGTGAACGTCCCGTTGTAAAGCCTGCTCAGGAAGGTGTCTGCTGCGGTGAAAGAAAAAAGCTTCTTTCATATCCTGGAAGTGCATTTGTAAAAATTACTGAAGGCTGTGATAACTGCTGCTCTTTCTGTGCAATCCCGATTATTCGCGGACATCTTCGCTCAAGAAAAATTGAAGAAATAGTTGAAGAAATTAAACAGCTTGTTGATCAGGGAATTTTTGAAATCAATTTAATCGGGCAGGATCTTGCAGCATTTGGTTCAGATTTTGTAAACCATAAAAATTCGCAGAGTGAACTTGCAAATCTTCTTGAAGAAATTTCAAAGCTTAAAGGAGATTTCTGGATTCGTCTTTTGTATATTCATCCGGATCACTTTAACTCAGACATTCTTGAGATAATGAAAAAAGATGAACGCTTTCTTCCGTATTTTGATATTCCATTTCAGTCTGGAAGTGACAGAATTATCAGTTTGATGAATAGAAAAGGTAATTTTAAAAAGTACGTGGAGCTTATAAAAACAATCCGCAGTGCATTCTCTGAAAGCTGCATTCGTACAACATTCCTCAACGGCTTCCCTTCAGAAACTGACGATGATGCTGCAACAACTCAGAAGTTCATGAAAGAAATTAAGCCTGATTGGAGCGGTTGTTTTGCCTATTCACAGGAAGAAGATACTGTTGCCGCAAAAATGGAAAATCAGGTTGAAAAAAAAGTTGCAGAAAAAAGATCTTCAGCGCTCAAAAAAATACAGGATAAAATTACTGCAGAAAGTCTTGAAAAAAGATGCGAAAAAAATTATCGCGTACTTATAGAAGAAATCGTGGAAAATCTTGAAGGTACTGATGAAGGTCTTGCAATCGGAAGAACCTGGTTTGAAGCACCGGATGTTGATGGAAACGTTGTTGTCCGTTATGACCTTGATGATAAAAATGCGGTTGAAAAAATTATTCCGGGAAAAGTTGTAACTGTAAAAGCGGTTGCAGCTAGTGGTGTAGATATCGATTCTGTTTTTGTAGAATGATTCTGCCGGTTGCATCTGAATTTTGAGCAGCCGGTATTTTTAAATCCATTCTCTCTTTTATTAATTTTTAAAATCGATTATTCTTAGTTCATGACTTCTCAGGAATATCTTTCAGTTTTAAATCCAGATCAGAAAGAAGCTGTTGTTCATCAAGGCTCTCCTCTGTTAATTCTTGCAGGTGCAGGCTCTGGAAAGACCCGAGTAATTACGACAAAAATTGCATATCTTATTAGTGAGCTTGGATATAGTCCTTCTCAGATTCTTGCCGTAACATTTACAAAAAAAGCTGCAAATGAAATGAAAGAGCGTGCAGTTTATCTTGAGCCACGTTCTTTATATTCTCAGATCAGAACTTTTCATTCTTTTGGTTCGTGGTTTCTTAGAAGTTATGCTGAAGAAAGTGATTTTCCTGTCTCGCCGAATTTTACAGTTTATGATGACGATGACATGATTTCTCTTCTGACGAAAGCAGTTCCTCATCTTACAAAAAAAGATGCAAAACATTATGCGCATAAAATTTCTCTTGCAAAGGATTATTGCCTTCTTCCTGATAGTGATGCGCTTTATACGATTGAAGATGATCCGTCTTTTGGAGAATATTATTCAAAATATGAAGAGCGTCTTCGTGCGACAGGAAATGTTGATTTTGGTGATTTAATTCTTCTGCCTTATCTGATTTTAAAAGAAAATGCTGCGGTCAGAAAAAGCATCCAGAACAGATTTAAAGTGATTATGGTTGATGAGTATCAGGATTCAAATGTCGCTCAGTTTAAATTGTTAAAGGCTCTTTCTGGTGCTGAGGAAAATAGCGGCACTTATGTCTGCGTTGTTGGTGATGATGATCAGAGTATTTATAAATTCCGTGGTGCAGAAGTTCAGAATATTTTGAATTTTGAAAAAGAATTTCCTGACACAAAAATCGTGCGTCTTGAAACAAATTACCGCTCCTGCGAGGAAATTTTAAATTGCGCAGAAAGTGTTGTTTCGAATAATCAGGGACGTCTTGGAAAAAGTTTGATTTCAGCACGTGGAAAAGGGAAAAAGCCGACACTTGTATTTTTACCGACTCAGGATGACGAAACAGAATTCTGCAAAAGTATAATTGAGCAGTCTCGTGAAAAAGGCGTTCCTTACAGCGACTGGGCAATTTTATACAGAACAAATGCGCAGTCTCTTGGTTTTGAAACAGAATTTATTCATGAAAAAATTCCTTATTCAGTTGTAGGAACTTTAAAATTTTATGAGCGTGAAGAAGTAAAAGATATTGTCTGCTGGTTGAGTTTTATATTAAATCAGAAGGATGAAATTTCATTTCGCAGAATTGTAAATAAACCTGTGCGCGGAATTGGAAATACAACTCAGGAAAAAATAATCGACGCAAGCTTTGGTGATTCGATTTTGTCCGGTGCATCAAATGTTAAGCTTTCAAAAAAAGCAAAAGAGGGATTTGATAATTTTAAAAATCTCGTAGAAAAATTTGTAGCAATGCTCCCAAATGTGCCGGAAACATCAGAAGCAAAATCTCTTGCGCAGGAAGCATCTCTTCCTGAAGATGAAACAGTAATCCGTAATTCCGTAAAAAAGCTTTCGTCATTTGTTGAAACTGTAATTAAAGAAAGCGGTCTTGAAGAATATCATAAAGAGCAGGATGATTCAGACGGAACTCAGAAAATCAGCAACCTTGAAGAACTTGTAAACTCTGCACTGCTTTATCCGTGTACGCTGCAGGGACTTGTTGATTTTATTGATCATATAAATCTTGATAAGACATCTCAGGAAGAAGAAGATCCTGATACTGACAAAGTTACCCTGATTACTCTGCACAATACAAAGGGTCTTGAGTTTAAGCGTGTAATCATTACCGGAATGGAAAGCGGTCTGTTCCCACGTCCAGAAAAATCTGCAGAAGAAATTGAAGAAGAACGCCGTCTTTTTTATGTTGGAATTACGCGTGCAAAAGATGAGCTTTATTTTACATCGTGTGCAATGAGACGTCTTTATGGCAGAACAAATCCGATGATGCCGAGCCTTTTTCTTAATGAACTTGGAAAAGATAATGTGCGCATTCTTGGTCAGAAACCTGAGAATTTTACCGCTGAAAAAAGACAGAAGGATCCGCTTGAAGAAAAATATCATCTGGGTGCGGGTGTTTACCACGATGATTATGGACACGGACAGATAATCAATGGACGCTACTCAGAAGATGGTGAGTATGTGATTACCGTAAGTTTTGAAACCGGCGGAATAAAAAAGTTTTTGCCGAAGTATCAGAAAAATAGTTTGATTGTGGAAGATTTATGAAAAAGATTTTTATATTGATGATTACTGTTTCTTTGTTTTTATCCTGCAGTAAAAAAAAGAATTTTGAAAATCCGCGGACAATGCAGCTGATGGATACTGTGTGTTCTGTTAATGCATTTGACGATGGAACAAAAGACCTTTATGACGAGATTTTTAAAAGACTTCGTGAGATTGATTTTAAGTTTAGTATCACAAATCCTGATTCAGAAATTTCAAAAATCAACAATTTAAAATCCGGCGAAGAAATTGAAGTTTCTCCAGAGGTATTTAATCTTCTTGATGAATCTTTTAAATTCAGTGAAATTACAAACAAAGCTTTTATGCCTTCAATAGGGAATCTTATAGACTTGTGGGGAGTCGGCAAAATTGATCCTCAGGTTCCTTCTGCTGAACAGATTCAAAAAGAAAAATCTTTAATTGATTCAAGTGAAATTCTCTTTGATTGTGATTCAAAAAAAATCAAAATAAAAAAATCTGGTGCAAAAATAAATCTTGGTGCAATTGTAAAAGGTTATGCTGCAGATGAATGTGTCAGAATTCTTAAAAATCATAATGTGAAAAAAGCGGTCGTAAATCTTGGCGGAAATGTTTATGTCGTCGGGGAAAAAGAAAATGGTGAAAAGTGGTCGCTTGGAATTAAAAATCCAAAAAATCCTGATGCGGAAGATCCGTATTTATATTTTAAAACGACTGAAGCATCCGTTGTAACAAGCGGAAATTATGAAAGATATTTTGTACAGGACGGAAAAAAATATCACCACATTCTTGATTATAAAACAGGCTATCCTTCTGAAAATGGAGTTGATTCAGTTACAGTAATCTGTAAATCAAGTACATATGCAGACGCACTTTCAACATCTCTTTTTGTCATGGGCAGAAAAAAAACTGAAGAAAATTTTGAAAGAATAAAAAAAGAACTCGGCGTAGATTTTTCAGTCGTCTTTGTAATGAGCGACGGCTCCTGGAGTTCTATCGGCGAACTTAACTCTCTTGAAAAGTATTGATGATAAAAATAGTGCACATTGGGAGTTAATTTCGATTTTTTATAGATTTAATAAAATTTGCGCGAAGGAGTGTTGAGTCGATTTCTGAATATTTAATTTACAATTGCATCAATTTTTTCTTTTTCATCTTCACCTTCGATGTAAAGAATAATTCCGTTTGGTAGACATGCCGCATAATCATTTACCCGTGAGAGTTTTCCCATGTTGATGCAGTTTTTATTATCGCAGCAGGATTCCGTGACGAATGCCTTGCCGTTTTCTATTTTAATTTTAGTTTTCCCGATTGAGCCTTTCGTGGTGAATTCAACATTTTTATTCAGACTGTAGGCGTATTTTTCGTGAGGTGTTTTTACAATCAGAATTTTATTTTTTTTATTTGATGATGAGAAAAATCTTGTAAAGCAGAAAATTGCTGCCACTGCAAAAAGAGATACGAGTATAAAATCAAAAATGCGCAGAGAATATTTCATAAAAGTTTTGAAGCTGCCTCTCTTATATTCAACTTTATCATAATCTGCTATAATGTTCACTATGACAAAAATTGAACAGCTTGCAGAAAAAATTTTTGAAAAATACGGAAATATAAAAAGAGCGAGGGGACCTTATCTTTACACAGAAAAAGGCGTTCGTCTGCTTGATCTTTTTCAGGAAAACGGAAGAGCTATTTTAGGCTGGGGTGGAAGCAGTGCTTTTACCATGCTCAAAAATTCATTGAACCGCGGATTTACAGGAAGCTTTAAGACTTCATCATTTTACCGTTTGCAAAAATCCGTGAGTGAACTTTTGTCAGGGGAAAGAAAAGTTTTTGTTTATTACAAAAAAGAAGATGCGGAAAAAGTAAGCCGTGATTTTTTTGGAAAAGATGCAGCTGAGTATAAACCGTGGGCAGAAAATCTTCCTGAAGTAATCAATTCTGATGCTGTAATTTTTGAACCTTGTCTTCCATGGACAGAAGGAATTTTTCTTTTGGCAGTAAAAGCTGAATATGCAAAGGATGTCCCTAATGAAAAAATCCCTGCACCTCTTGAAGAAGCAGTTACAAGATCCGTTTATAATCTGATTTCAGCAATTCAGTATAGAAGTGAAAAAGACTGGTTTATTTATGATCAGATTTTGACAAAATACTGGCTGAGAAAAGGACCGTATCTTTTTCCGAAAGTTTCTGAATCAAAATATGAAGCTTTTGCAGATCATTGTCTTTCTCTTGGAATCTGCATTAATCCTGAATATAAAGCAGTATCTATTGTTCCGTTCGGTGCTGATAAAGGTGCCTTGAATGTACTTAAAAAAAATCCTTTTGAATTTTAAGGGGAGAGAAATGTCACAGGTTGATTTGATATTTTTTGTGATAAAGCTTGTGCTTGGCGGTCTTGTTGCATTCCTTGCAATCCTTCTGTGGAGCAAAACCGGAGATCCTGCATGGATGAGCATGATTGCCGGAATCGTCGTAAGTTATGCTGGAATCGTTTATGACCTTCTTGTAAATGTCGGAATCCTGACTGTGGATAAATTAAAATTTATGGGTCTTCCGCTAACATCTCTTTTGTTCACAGCAGTTCCGTACGTTTTTTTTATCATCGCTTTTATACTGATGATTGTGCGTGCTTCAAAAAGGTCTTAATTTATTGAAATAAAATGCGTAATGCATTAAATTTTTTTTATCTTTTCACATTTAAGGAGGAAAAAAATGGGAAAGAAAGATGTTAATGTTGTTGCAGCTCTTATTCTTACACTTGCTGTAGGATGTATGCTCGCAATCAGCGGAATTTATGCTTTGCAGAACAAGGCTGCAGGAGATCTTGCAGTTGCAGGCCTCAAGTCGATTTTTAAAGGGGACGCATGCAAGCTTGTTGTAACTGTTTTTGGAGTAATTGAACTTCTTGCAGGTATTTTCATTATTCTTAAGACATTTATCGGTGACAGAATGGGTTCTTTGGGAAACATCATTTCTCTCATCGTTGTAATTGTATGGATTGTAGTTATCGTTCTTGCAGATATTGTTAACGGAATTGCAAAACCGAATGTTCTTGCATGGCTTCTCCAGCTTTCAAAAGACTTGATTGTATTCGGTGCAATCTGGGTTTGCTGCAGATAGTTTTTAACTGCAAAATATTAAAAGGTCCGTTCTTATGAGCGGATCTTTTTGTTTTAAAGCTTAAATTCCTTCATGGAAAGCTTTGGTTTAAGTTCTTCGTACCAGTATTTTTCTTCGATTTTGCTTCTTCCCGCTGTAAATCCGATTTTTCTGTCTGCACGTATTTTTTCACCGTGAAAGTCACTTCCTGCAGTAATAATCATCCCCAGTTTTTTACCGATTTCTTCAAGTCTGTAGGCTTCTGCAACCCTTACACCCGGATGCCATGCTTCAAGACCTTCCACACCCATTCCCTGAATTTCTATAATCTTGTCTTCAAGTTTTCCCCATGAAATATACATAGATAAAGGATGTGCCTGAACTGGGATTCCTCCTGAGTTTTTTATGGCTTTTACAGCTTCCTCAAGATCCGCTCCGGCTCTGTCAACATAACAGGGGCGTCCTTTTGCAAAATACAGGTCAAAGGCCATCTGTCTGTTTTTTACGATACCTTTTTTCAGCAGAACATCCGCAAAATGAGGTCGGCCAATGGTTTCTGATCCTGCAACAGCTTTTACTTCATCATAAGAAACATTTATTCCGTTTGCATTAAGCTTTTCTATAATTTTATGATTCCTTGAGTGACGCTCTTCCCTTAAAAACTCTATTAACTCTAAAAGTTCACGGCTTGCAGTCTGTAATCCCATCCCAAGAAGATGAAATTCACCTGTAGGCCATTGTATTGAAATTTCTATTCCAGGAACAAATTCCAGTCCAAGTTCTTTTGCTTTTGCCTGTGCACTGCAAATTCCGTCTACATTATCATGATCTGTCAGTGCAATTGCCTTAATATTTTTTTCAGCGGCGTATTCCATCAGTCTCTCTGGTGAAAAAGTTCCGTCAGAAGCTGTTGAATGTGTGTGTAAATCTATCATTTTTTCAACTATTACCGTTTTTTTTTGTTTTTCAGATACTTATGTATTATCCTAATTAAAATGTAGCATAAATCTCAAAATTGTGGTAGAATAAACGAGATTAGGTGGGAATTTAATAGCTAGAGGAATCATTAATGCCAAAGTCAATTTTGTATACAAAAGGTTCTATAATTTTCTTTGAAGGTGATAAGGACGAAAATCTTTATATTCTTCAGTCTGGAGCCATTCTTCTTACAAGCCGTGATCTTGAAACTGGCGGTAAAGTAGGTGAACAGGTAAAGATCGGGGAATTCTTTGGTGTAAAGAGTGCATTGGCACACATGCCTAGCCTTGTAACGGCATCTGTCCTCGAAGATTCACAGGTCGTTCAGATGACAATCAGTGAATTTGAAAAGCTTTTTAGTACGAAGCAGGCAATTACAGAAAAAATGCTTCGTGTTTTTAGTAAATCCCTCCGCGATATTCATAGAAAAACAAGCGCATTTTTAAAGAGTTCTGATTTCATGGTTTCTCCTGAAAAAGGAATGTACATGGTAGCTCAGTCTTTCTATGCAGATGATATGTTTAAAACATGTCTTGATGTTCTTGAGAGAATTTTAAAAATCAATCCGAATCCTGCAAATCTTTCAGAAATTCAAAAGCTTATGAAAGAAGCTAAAATGTCTTCTTCAAGAAGCAACTCAGGTTCTTTTATGTCTGCTGGAGATCAGACAGTTCGAACAGGTTCCCTTTCAATCAGTCAGTTTGATCTTCCTGTTTTTGACAGATTTACAAAAAAATATGAACAGGGTGCTGTAATCATCAGTGAATTTGAACCGGGCGAAACTTTCTATCTTATCAAGGAAGGTGAAGTTCAGATTTCAAAATGTATCAATAATCAGAATAAAAACCTTGATATCCTTGGAAGCGGTGCATTCTTCGGTGAAATGGCGATTCTTGACAGCAGTCAGCGCAGTGCATCATGTATTGCCAGAACAAATGTTTCGTGTCTTGAATTCAATAAGGCAAACTTTAAGGCTCTTGTTTTGAGTAATCCTCAGATTGTTATGAACCTGCTTAAACTTTTCTGTAAGCGTATTTACGATCAGAACAGACAGTTTAAGATCATTCTTATTAAAGATATTCCTGCACGTGTATGTGATGTTTTCCTGATGTATGATGAACTCCAGGGAATCAAGAGAGATGATGAAAATTCAAAGCGTAAATTTAACATTACGATAAATGATGTTGCCGGATGGGCTGCAATTACTGTTCAGGAAGCAAGAGAGCAGCTTACAAAGCTTTCTGACCGTGGCAAGATTGAAATTTTTGAAAATTATATCGTAATCAAGAATATTCACGATATCCGCAGAACGGTAGATGCTTACTACATCAAGATTTCTGCAGAAAATGAAAAGAAATAATTAAACATTCATTGCCAACTTAGCTCACCTGGTAGAGCAGCGCCCTCGTAACGCGCAGGTACTCGGTTCAAGTCCGGGAGTTGGCTCAAGATATTTTAAACCTGCATGAACAGCTGTTTGTGCAGGCTTTTTTATGCACCAAATTTATGTTTGAAAAAAATCAGAGCAAAAAAAAGACCTCGGAAAATCCGGGGCCTTGTTATCCGCAAAAGAATAAGACTATTCTGTAAGAATCTTGATAACTTCTGCTTTATCCTGTGTGTTAAGAATCTGAGCACGTTTGTCTGCAGATTTGAACAAGAGGCTTACTTCAGCAAGGAACTGAAGGTGAGGACCTGTCTTGTTTACAGGTGACAAAGTCATAATGAAAATGCGGCATGGTTCCTGATCAAGACTGTCAAAATCAACAGGGTTGTCAGACACGCCAATACAAGCAACAAGATCAGAAACAGTATCAGTTTTTCCGTGTGGAATAGCGATTCCATGTTTCATACCAGTAGACATCTTGCGTTCTCGGTCGAGAACACATTCTTTTGCTGCTACTTTATCTGTTACTTTTCCAGCTTTAACGAGAATCTCCAGGAGTTCGTCGATGATTTCTTCTTTTGTAGTTCCTTTCAAATGAAGGTCTACAGTTTCTGATGTTAATACTGTTCTTAAGTCCATGTCTATATATTATGTTCACCTCTAGAATTTGTCAAGATTTTCAATAATTTTCCACTCTTTTTTCTTAATTTTAAATGGTAATTTTTTATTCTTATCTTTACTAAATTGATGTTTAATTTGAATTTATTTTGTATAATCTTCCGCATGGATAATGTTCAGAAATTTTTGGCCGATGTTGCCCGAATTAAAAAACATGAATACGCAGAACATTCTTCTTCATATTCCGGAGAAAGAGTTTGTGCTGATATTAAATCGCTGTTTGTAAAAAATAATGCTCATGTCCGCTCACTTGCAGAATCATACACAGATTACTGGATGAGCGAATATATCCTTCCTTCCGCAGAAATGCAAAATGAACCAACTCAGGAGCATCTTGATAAAATAGCCGCAATGCAGTCTCTGATTGACAATGATGTTGAGATGACTGATGCTCTTTCTGAAAAAGACTGGAGTGAGCTTTGTGAATTGACCGGGTACGAAGCTGAAGATATGGATGTAGATCTTTTGAATGATCTTATGAGTATTTTTCTTGATAAGGGTGCAGTCTGAAAATGCCTTACAGAAGTTGTGTTCAGTGCCCGAGAAAATGTGGTGCAGACCGTACTAAAGGTTGTGCTTTTTGCGGTGAATCAGATAGATTAAAAATTGCACTTGCCTGTCTTCACTTTGGAGAAGAGCCTCTGATAACGGTAAAAGGCGGAAGCGGTACGATTTTTGTTTCGGGATGTACTTTGCGCTGTTCCTTCTGTCAGAATTATCAGATCAGTCAGCAGGGAATGGGCAGAATTGTTGAAAAAGAAGAATTTGTAAAAATCTGTCTTGAGCTTCAAAAGCTTGGTGCAGAAAATATAAATATCGTAACGGGAAGTCATCAGATTCCGCTACTTGCAGAATATTTAAAAGGCGCAAAGTCAGAAGGTCTTAAAATTCCTGTAGCGTGGAATTCAAGCGGCTATGAATCTGTTGAAAGCCTTGAGCTTCTTCGTGGTGCGGTTGATATCTGGCTGCCTGATTTTAAAACTTTAAACCCGCTTATGAGTAAGGAACTTTTTGCTGCAGAAGATTATCCATCAGTTGCGAAAAAAGCCGTTCGATGGATGATTGAAAATACAAAGACAGAAATTAAAGATGAAGATTCAGATCATCCTAAAATGATGAGTGGCGTGATTATCCGTCATCTTGTTCTGCCGGGAAGACTTGATGATTCTGTCCTTGCGCTGGAATGGCTAAAAAAACATGCGGACGGAAAAGCCTGTATTTCACTTATGTCGCAGTATACACCGGTTCCTTTCCGAGGAGATGAAAAAGAGCTTGAGTGGAGAAAAAAATCTCTTGGCGCATTTCAGAACAGGTTGATAAATACTGATGAAGACAAAAGACTTCGTGAACTTATTGACTTTTATGATTTTGAATATCTTTTTTATCAGGATTTGAGTGACGATGACAGCTGGCTTCCTGATTTTGAGCGTCATCAGCCTTTCAGTAATGCCTTGTCAAAAACTGTGTGGCATTTTAAAAGTGGATTTAACGGAGAGTAAAAAATGAACAGTATATTTGAAAATATTGATCAGATTTCAGTTTGTAAAATTGAAAGTATTGATAATGCTCTTGAGCTTGCAGAAAAAATTCAATCGGCAGGACTTAAGTGCATGGAAATTACTTTCAGAACTACGAATGGCGAAGAAGGATTTAAAATGATTGCTGAGGCAATAAAAAATGTTTCGCTCAAATTTTCTTCTCTTCTTGTCGGGGCAGGAACTGTTGTAAATAAAAAGCTTGCTGCAATGGCAATTGCTTCCGGGGCAAAATTTATTGTTTCAGCAGGCTTTAATCCGCAGACTGTAAAATATTGTCTTAAGAAAAAAGTTCCGGTTGTCCCGGGCGTTTGTACTCCGACAGAAATTGAAAATGCCATGAATTACGGCTTAAATCTTTTGAAATTTTTCCCTGCGGAAATGATGGGGGGAGCTGATATGCTTAAGGCTTTTGCAGGTCCATTTCCGAATGTAAAATTTATTGCAACCGGCGGAATAAATCGTGACAACATGCAGAAATATCTTGAATTGAAAAATGTAGCTGCAGTTGGTTATTCATTTAAATAGCTCTATTATTACTTGTATTGAGTACTTTGCTGGGAGTTGATTTCTGAGTATTTTATTTTGAACCTCTAAACTCTCTATAAATTTCTCCCGATAAAAAAGTTATGGGATGTAAGAAAGATCTTTATGGAAAGCCTGATTTCTGGTCGCAGAAAGCCTTTAGGGAAGGGTACCCAGCACGAAGCGTTTATAAGCTGGAAGAAATCGATAAAAAATTCAGCATGTTGAAAAAGAGCCGCGTTGTGCTTGATCTTGGGGCTGCCCCAGGAAGCTGGACTACATGGCTTTTGAGGAATATTAACGAAAACGGCAAAGTTGTTTCCTGTGATCTTAATCCTCTTTCAAAAGATGTAAAATCAGATAATCTCGTATTTTTTCAGGGAGACCTTCTTGAAGAAGAAATTCGTAACAAAATAAAGGCAGAAGGTCCGTTTGATCTTGTTGTGTGCGATGCAGCACCTCCTACAACAGGAAACAGAACAATCGATACATTACGCTCAAAAGGTCTCGTAGAAATGGCAATCTGGTATGCGCAGGATATGCTTAAAGCTGGCGGAAATTTCTGTGTAAAAATTTTTCAGAACGGTGATCAGCAGAAGCTTCTTATGAAGATGAGAGAGATTTTTGAGCAGGCAAAGGGATTTAAACCGGAAGCATGCAGACAGGAATCTTTTGAAACATATTTAATCGGCTTGAATAAAAAAGGGATGTAAAATCATGGAAGAAAAAAATAAAAAAATTGAGTTTTTTGACGGAATATGGTATAGTTCCAAATTGAAAATGAAAGTGTATTCAAAATGTATTATCCTCTGTTCACTTGCAGTTATAGGAATAGCAGGAATTGTATTAGGCATTACAATGGCAGCCGTAAAATTAACTTCTCCAGATGGTAAAGGTGGTGTTCAGAACCCGGCCTTGATCAGGCTTGCAGAAGGTACGCTTACGGACGCAGAACTTGAAATTCCATCTGATGAAGGTTCACTTTCATACATCTCATACCGCATCAAAGAAGGCGATATGATTGGTTTTATTGCAGATGAATTTGGAATCACACAGGATACTATCATCAGCGTAAACAACATTCATGCTTCACGCCTTATTCAGCCTGGACAGTACATCAAAGTTCCTTCAATGCCTGGAATCCTTTATACAGTCAGGGAAGACGGAGAAACTCTTGATACAATCGCAGCAAAATATAAAGTTGATGCAGGTAAAATTGCTTCAGCAAATAAAATCGAACTTACAGCAAGCCTTTCTGCAGGAAAAACTATGTTTGTTCCGGATGCAGCACTTGACTGGGTAACAAGACAGGAAATTAATGGTGATCTTTTCATCAAGCCTATAAAAGCAAGATTCAGAATTTCATCTCGTTACGGCTGGCGTGAAGATCCGTTTGGAAAATCATCAAAACGTACTTATCATTCCGGTATCGATCTGGCTTGCAGTACAGGTACGAAAATCTATGCAGCACTCCCTGGGAAAGTTACAACAGCCGGCTGGAGTGATGTATTTGGAAAGTATGTTATCGTTCAGCATCATTCCGGATACCGCTCACTTTATGGACATATGAGTAAAATCGATGTAAAAAAAGGTGCTTACGTTGATACAAATACAGTTATTGGAAGAGTTGGAAGTACAGGTATGAGTACTGGTCCTCATCTTCATTTTACAGTTTATAAAAACGGTCGAACCGTAAATCCTGCAAATTTATGGAAATAAATTTTAAATGCAAAAACTGCACTGTCTGTCTTGGAAAAGCCTGTATCAATCAGCTTCCGGGAATGGGCGGTGTTGATGATAATAAAAATTTTATTTCTAATTGCATTTCTTGGTCCAGAATTTCTTCAGGTCCGTTCTTAAATCAAAAAACAAAAATTCGTCTTGCTCCGATGACTGGTGCCGTTGAAAATGTCGGCTACGGGAGCGAGAAAGAATTTTATTTTGATCTAATCAATCAGTGTGTAAAATCAAATGTGCCTTTAAGTATTGGCGACGGCTGTCCCGATGAAAAACTTTTGTGGGGCATTGAAGCCGTTAAAAGCGTAAATAAAAAAGCTGCTGTATTCATTAAGCCGTATGAAAATAAAAAAATTCTTGAGCGTATAGAATGGTCTCAATCTGCTGCAGAATGTATCGGAGTCGATATAGATGCTTACAATATTGTCACTATGCGCAATAAAGTTAATCTTGAAAAAAAAACTGAGAAAAATCTTGTGGAAATAAAAAATCGTCTTTCCGCTCTAGGGCTTCCTTTTGTTTTAAAGGGAATTTTTACCAGGGAAGATGTAGAACTTGTGCGCATGATAAAGCCTGATGTTGCATTTGTTTCAAATCACGGGGGACGTGTTCCGACTATTGAAGGTAGTTCTGTGGATTTTCTTGCAGCGAATGCAGTTGAGCTTAAAAAATATTGTGGTCAGCTTTGGGTAGACGGAGGGATAAGATATAAGGCTGATGTTAAAAAAGCGGCATCATGGGGAGTTCAGGAGGTTTTAATCGGAAGACCTTTTGTTACTGCCTTGTGCTATAAAAAATCATTTGATGAGGTATTAAAATGAAATTAAAAAATCTCTCCCGAAACTACAAGATTGCACTTACAGGGTTATTCAGTGCTCTTTGTGTACTTCTTGCTTTTACTCCATTTGGATATTTGAAGCTCACTCCTTTTATCCATATGACAATCGTTCATATTCCGGCTCTTGTTGTTACAGTTTTGGGCGGTCTTATTCCGGGGATTGTAACAGGTCTTGTGTTTGGACTTTCAAGCATAATCTTAAATTCTATTAATCCTGGTGCATGGTCTTTGTTCTTTGCAAATCCGATGGTTTCTATCGTTCCACGTATGATGTTCCCTGTCATGGCATGGCTTGCATTCCGTGCTTTGAATATGATTCCTCATATGCCAAAAACTGTTAGTGCAGGTATTTCTGCAGCAGTAGGAACTTTGTTTAATACAATTTTTGTTATGGGTTCAATTTATATTTTTTATGCAAGTGATCTTGTTTCTAAAATGGCAGGAACTTTTGCAAAATACGGATATAACGTTGATGGTATTTCAGGATTTAAGATGTATCTTATAATTCTTGCATCAGCAATTCTTTCAAACGGGCTTCTTGAAATGGCAGGTGCTGTTGTAATTACAGTAGCTGTTGCTGGAAGTACTTATATCGTTAAGGGAAGAAAATCAAAGTTTTCAAAACTTGAAGAAGAATCACAGGAATAGACATTAATTTAGTCAGCGGTTTTTTACTGCTGATTTAAAACAGAAAAGGGGCTGTCCGTCGGGCAGTCCCTTTTTTTGTAATCTTCAGTTTCCTTCAGATTATTTTGAGTAGAATTCAACAACGAGCTGTTCGTTGATTTCTACCGGCACTTCTTCACGCTTTGGCATCATTACAAGCTTACCTTCGAATTTCTCTTCAGTAATTTCGATGTAGTCCAATGGGCGGCGGTTTCCGTTGAGGAAGCTAGCCTTGATCTGTTCGTTCTTCTGTGACTTTTCACGGATAGAAACAACCTGACCAACTTTAACCTGCAATGAAGGAATGTTAACTTTCTTTCCGTCAACAGTTACGTGACCGTGTGTAACAAGCTGGCGTGCGAAACGGATTGAGTTTGCAAAACCGCATCTGTAAACCAGGTTGTCCAAACGTGTTTCCAATCCTACGATGAGGTTTTCACCTGTCTTTCCTTCCTTGCGGGAAGCAATGTCGTAGTAGCGGCGAAGCTGGCGTTCAAGGATACCGTAGTATGCCTTAACCTTCTGCTTTTCACAAAGCTGCTTTCCGTATTCAGAAGTTTTCTTTGTCTTCTTGAAAGCTGGTGCATTTGCTCTGTTCAATGCCTTTGGATGTCCACAAACGTTAACTCCAAGTCTTCTGCATTCCTTAAAACGTGGTGTTCTTCTAGTTGCCATAATTTTTACTCCTTTTCACCTTAAAATGAAAAAATCATTTTGTTTGCCGCGGTGAGGGATGGTAAATCATCTGCCCTATTCTAATGAATTTATTTTATTATGTAAATAATGAATTTCTGAAAAATAGTGTATTATAATATTGATTGATAAAAACTTGCTAATTTGTTTTTAATAAGGTATTATTAGGATTATGGCTATACTTACAGCACAGGCACTGAACAAGTACTACGAAGATTATAAAAATACAGAAGTGACTTTTTCAAAAGAGATCATGCATACTCTTAAAATGGATCCACGTCAGATTTATATTAAAAGCGGTGGATTGCAGTGGCCGTGTATTATAAATTCTACATCTTTTTCAAGTGCAAAAATAATTCTTGGAACAAAAAGTGGGGCATATCAGGTGCTTACAAAGCCTGTTCCTGCACCAGTCAGCATTAGATTCAGTTTTTATCAGCCTGATGGACAGATTTTGAGCTTTTTTATCGCCGGGAAGGTGCTTAATGTTCAGCCTTACATGAACAGTTCTGATCTTGCTATTGTTTCAATTACATATACACAGCGTCCGCCTGATGATCTTATTCAGATGATCGGAAATCTGCTTGATGCAAATGTAAATGCCGTTAAACGAAAGGAAGAGCGCATTCTTATTACACAGGAAAGTATGCGTAAACTTGGAATCCCAAAGAAAGAGATGGTTATTACAATTCAGGGAGTTCCTCGTCATTGTATTCTTCAGGACTTGTCGTTTGGTGGCGCAAAAGTAATTCTTCTTGGACTTGCTCAATACCTTATGAATAAAGAAACTATTCTTCAGCTTGAGTTTGATGATCCGTACGAAGTTATTTCGCTTAAGGGAATTATCGTAGGAGCTGCTTTCATTGAAGGTCGAAAGGATATTATTGGTGCAAGTATTAAGTTCAATGAAGAATCTGTAAATCTTTCGTATAAGATTCATATCAACAAGTATATTACTACACTTCGCAAGACTGAGCTTAATTCTAAGTTTGGAGAGAACGTTGAAGTTGCACAACCTGTTGATACTGCTCCAGCTGCACAGTCGGCACAGACAGCCGCTGCACCTGCTCCTCAGGCAACACAAGCTGCTTCGGCATCAGCACCTGCTGCTGCACCAGTGGCTAAACCTGAAACTGCAGCTCCGGCAGCAACAACTGCTTCAGCTCAGTAAAAGTTTAATCTAAAGGAAAATTTATGTACGACACAAATTCTCTTAATTCCGTTTATTTTGTAAAAATTCCGGAAAATGCACAGTTCTCTTCTGCCGCTTTTAAAATCGATCCGGCAATTGAGCTTCCTGTTCAGAAAAAAAATGTGGATGATGAAATTGAAACTGATTTTGTAAAGCTTTCGCAGGAACAGATTCTTTCTGGAATCCTTACAGTTCTTACTTATGATAAACAGAATGTAAATGCAGATTATTACAGAAAGTTGATTGTAGATGTTCGTCCTGATATTAAGAAGGAACTTTCTGAGGCTGCATATCTTAAGACTCATAATGAAGAGTGGGATCTTGCTGAAGAAATCTGGAATGCGGTTCATGGTGTGGATCCTGAAGACCTTCATATCATTTTGAATATGGCTCTTTTTTATGATTTGAGAGCAGATAGTCTTAGAACTGCAAGTCTTAATGATGAAGCTGATGCATATGATGAGCTTGCACTTAAGTATTATAAAATTACGCTTGATACTGAAAATGAAATTCCTGATTCGTATTTTAATCTTGGATTTTATTATCTGAAAAAGAGAAATTATGCTGATGCAAAAGGATGTTTTGAATCATTTCTTGCCCTTACTGCAGATTTTACAGATGAGGAGCTTGGTGATGACGGCATGTACAGAAAAGAGCGTGCACAGGAAATCATAAATAATATTTCCAACCGTAATCTTGAAGATGACAGAATTCGTGATTCCTATGATTTTATCTGCAATGGTCAGGAAGAAAAGGGGATTGAAGAAATCCGCAAGTTTATTCGTGATAATCCTGTTGTATGGAATGGCTGGTTCCTTCTTGGCTGGGGCCTTCGTCTTCTTGAACGTTTTTCTGATGCAAGGCAGGCTTTTGAAAAAGCTCTTGAATGTGAAGGTGGTCAGAATCTTGATGTAATCAATGAACTTTCAATTTGTCTTTCAGAAACCGGAGATGTTGAGCAGGCAAAGAAAATCCTTATGGATGCACTTTCTCTGGATGCTGAAGATGTAAGAACTTTGAGCAATCTGGCATGCGTTTGTCTTAAACTTGGGGATAAAGAGAGCGCAAAAAAATTCTTTAATGTCGTTCTTGAGATTTGCCCTGAAGATAAAATTGCAAAGGCTCAGCTTGAAAATCTTGAATAATCCTGTTTAATAAGGAAGCTTGAGTTTATCACCGGTAGAAATACCGGTTTTTTTATACCATCCCTGAGGAACTTCAAGTGCGTAACGTACGGATCTGCTGCTTTTAACTGAAGCTTCACTGTAAGGTGTCATGTCAAGAATGTCTGCAATTGTTCCGTCCGCAGTGATATATGCGATTGATAGTGCTGTCGGAGTGTTGTGCATCCAGAAACTCAACTGCTGATCATATTCAAAAACAAAAAGCATGCCGGTTCCATCTGGAATGTTTTTTCTTTCCATGAATCCCCAGTTTCGCTCTTCTTTTTTTGATGCAATTTCAGCTTGTACGCAGACTGTTTTTCCGTCCTTTGTTTGAATTGTAAGCTCTTTTACCGGCAAATTGAATTTTCTGTTGTCTTTTTTGTTTTCCCTGCAAGAAGAGAAGTTTAAAATCAGTGTACCGGCAAGTATGATGAGAAGAATTTGTTTTTTCATAATTAAAGCTGGTCCAGAAAGTCTTGTTTTGCCTGTTCTTCAGCGCTCTTTTTTACCATTGCGTCTGACTGCATCTTTTCAAAGACTTTTTTATCTGTGTATTTTAATGTAAGTGGTCGTTCAAGAGATATAATCGTGTTGTCGTCTATCCACTCAGTTTTTTCAGGACTGAGGGTTGAAGGTTCGCCGTATTTTTCTACAAGCTTTGTGTAGATTGAGTAATGGTCAATTTTTGAGCGGCGCATTGTAATTGTGATTGTATAAAGTTTGTTGTCATGAAACTGAAACCAGCATTTTTCAAGGAAAGAATACGGTGCATTTTTTGAGGTGTCAGTTTCAATAAGCACTCTGTTTTCTCCGCCCGGTAAAAGGGAAACGTCTCTGTCTCCGCGGTAACCGAAGTTCAGGTCTTTTTTGAGTGCTTTTTTTACTTCATCAAGCGTCATTCCGAATTTAATGTTTTTGTACCCTGATGGAAGTGGGTCTTTTGCAAAGACTGCAGATGTAAAAACTGAGGCTAAAAATAATGCTGAAAGAATTTTAGTGAATTTCTGCATTCTGTCTCTTCTTAAGCTGCTTTCTGTAGAAGGCTGCCTGTTTAATAAGTTCATCAACATCTGGAATGTCAATTTTAGCGCCTTTAATTTTTACAAGCTGATCTGACTGAAGCTGATTGTAAGCAAGGTTCTGGCTTTTCTGCGGAATGTTACAGAATTTTAAGAGATCCATAACAGTATATCCTGTAGAGTAAGGAGAGCCTTTGATCCACTGCACGTTAGATTTTTCAATCTGAAGAGCAAGCATATCAATCATCTTTTCACGGTTATCTGTAAGCTGTGTGTTTCCAAGCTGGCGGAACATACCCCAGAGTCGGTCTGCGAAAGTTGTTGTAAGCTTTGAAATCATCTGTGGCTGTGTAGAAACCATCTGATTAAAGTTGGCTCTGTTGATTACCATCAGACGGCAGTTTTCTTTGGCTATTGCATTTGCTGATCTTGGTTTGTCTTCAAGAAGTGCCATTTCACCGAACATGTCGCCCTTTTTCAGAACTGCAAGAACGATTTCATTTCCATTTACAACTTTTGTAATCGCTACAGATCCCTGCTGAATGATGAACATATCATTTCCATGCTGATTATCGACCATAATCATTGTGTTTGCAGGGTATTCTCTTATAGGATCAGTTGTCGGTTCGTAGTAAACGGCTTTAGATCTTGCCTTGAGACCGACAAATCGTCTTTTTACAGTTTCAATATTAGCTCCTGTAGGGCATTCTTTGAGATACTGATAATATGCGTAGGCTGCAATGTCGTTCTGACCTGCCTGTTCATAATAATCTGCAATTGCAAAAATATTTTCTGGAGTTTCAGGTGCTGCTTTTGCTGCTGTTATTTTTGTAAGCTGATCATTAACAGTTCTCATATCACGTGCGAATGATTTTACAATTTTTAAAGCAACAGGTGTATTTTTTGCGATGAGATCAGGATACTGTGATTTTTGAACGCAGATTAATGTAACTTCTGTTATAGCTGTAACGTTCTTTGCCTGACTTTTTCCGGACATGCACGAAATAACGCCGATAAAGTCTCCGGGACCAAGAAATTCCGGCTGACTTCCAGGAGTTGCAACATCGCAGTGACATCTAACTCTGCCTGTCTGAATGATGTAGAATTTATCGGAAGCAGGAGTTCCTTCAATAAGAATGAGGGAATTCTGGGGAAATTTTACAAATGAAAGCTGTAACACCTTTTTACCACCTAATTTACAAATATTACTTCCGGCTCCAGAAGATATCCGTTTTTCTCCTTAATCTTCTGCTGCACATATTCTACCAGCTTTTTTATATCAGATGCAGTTGCGTTTTCTGCATTGATTATTATGTTTCCGTGGAATGGGGCAACTTGTGCTCCTCCGATTCTGGTTCCCTTTAATCCGGCTTCATCAATCAGAACACCGCTGGGCTTCCCGAAGTTACGGTCATTTTTGAATACGCTTCCTGAACTTGGAAATTTGAAGTGTCCTTTCTGCGTCCGGTCATCAACATATTTCCTGCATTCAGCGCATAAACTGGTTTTTTTTGACAAATCAGCAGGGGTAACTTCGATTGTGACACTTACAATGATTTTTGATCCATCTGCAAGTGGAGAATGTTTATATGCCCAGTCCGATTTATCTTTATTATTATGATATATTTTAACGTACTCTTCAATAAATTTGTCTGAAAAATCGGTAATTTTTTTTGCTTCAATATATTCAGCGCTTGTGAGAATGTCCGCCATTTCCTTTCCGTAGCATCGGGCGTTCATGAAAGCGGCACCTCCAACTGTTCCTGGAAGACCTGCAAAAGTTTCTGTTCCCGCAATTCCTCTTTCTGCACAAAATTGTACGAGATCATCGGTAAGAACACCCGCATCGCATTTTATGTGTGTATCATCAATCTGCTGAATTTTATTCATTTTCAGGGTATTGATTATTGCTCCGCTGAAGCCGTTGTCAGAAAAAACAAGATTGCTTCCTCCGCCTGTTGTAAAAAAATTGATTTCATTTCTGGCGCATTCTGAAACTGCAAATAAAAGGCTTTCTGTGTTTTCAGGCTGAATAAAAAGAGCTGCATTTCCTCCGACTTTCATCGTGGTGTGGTTCTTCATGTCTTCTTCCATAACTGCAGAACCTTTGAAATCGGGTGAGTTATTGAATTTTTCGCTCAATTCTCTTATGCTTAACATTATTTTAATAATATATGAAGAATAAAAAAAAATCGAGTAGATTTTGCCTGGAGGAATCATGGCTTTAAGATTATATAATACAATGGGACGCACAATGCAGGAATTTAAGCCGCTTAAGGAAGGTTTTGTCGGATTTTACGGCTGTGGTCCTACTGTTTACAATTATGCTCATATTGGAAATCTTCGTGCCTATGTTTTTCTTGATACTCTTGATAAGACTTTCAATTATCTTGGTTATGATATTAAGCATGTCATGAACATTACCGATGTTGGTCACTTGAGCGGGGATAGCGATGACGGTGATGACAAAATGGTAAAGACTGCAGAAGAAAAGCATCAGAGTGTTCTTGAAATTGCAAAATTTTATACAGAAGCTTTTTATAATGATATTGACCGTCTGAATATCCGCAGACCTGATGTTGTTTGTAAGGCAACAGAACATATCAATGAGATGATTGAACTTATAAAGCAGCTTGAAGCAAATGGTCATACATATATGGCTGGTGGAAATCTTTACTATGATGTTTCTACATACAAGGATTACGGAAAGCTTGCAAACCTGAATCTTGATGAGCTTAAAGAAGGTGCGGGCCGAAGAAAAGAAGTTGTAATTGATGAAAATAAAAGAAATCCTCAGGATTTTGCATTATGGTTTACAAAGTCAAAGTTTGAAAATCAGGCTTTAACCTGGGACAGCCCATGGGGACGCGGATATCCTGGATGGCACATTGAATGTTCTGCAATGAGTATGAAATATCTGGGCCGTCATTTTGATATCCATACAGGCGGAATCGATCATGTTCCTGTTCATCATACTAATGAAATTGCTCAGTCTGAAGGTGCATTTACAGAAGAAGAGAGAAAGCAGGGACCTTGGGTAAATTACTGGATGCACAATGAATTTTTAGTTCTTCAGGGTGCAACAAAGATGTCAAAATCAAGCGGTAACTTTTTGACACTTCAGTCGTTGATAGACAAAGGATATGATGCTCTTGATTACCGTTTCTTCCTTCTTGGTGCACATTACCGTAAGCAGGTATACTTCAGCTGGGAAGCAATGGATGGAGCAAAAGCTTCAAGACTTGCACTTATTCAGCGTGTCGCAAAAATTCTTGCTGCATCCGGGGCAGACGCATCTTCATTCAAGAAGGTGTATGCCAAAGGTGAAGCCGCAGATGTAACTGGGCTTTCAGAAAAGGCAAAGGAGCATCTTGCAAAATTCCAGAGTGCCCTTGAAAATGATCTTGCAATGCCTGTTGCACTCAGCTGTATCCAGAAAGTTTGTAAAGACGGCTCTCTTGATGCAAAAGAAGCTGCTGAAATTATAAACAGAATGGACAGCGTTATAAGCCTTAAGCTTATTGAAAGCGCTGCAAAATATAATGAAGAAGCAGAAAAAGCTGCAAAAGCTGCACTTCCTGATCACTCAAATGATCCTGAGGCTGCAGAAATCGATGCTCTTGTTGCTGAACGTGTAGAAGCAAAAAAAGCAAAGAATTTTGCACGATGTGATGAAATTCGTGATCTGCTGACAAGTAAGGGAATTACAGTTACAGATACTCCAAGCGGACCAGTCTGGACAAGAAAATAATCTGTAACTAAAAGGAAAGAAGTTTGTTATTAGGTAAGAGTGAGCCGGCGGAATTAAAGTGTGCCGATCTGGTAGATTTTAGAAAGATATATAACTCAACGTTTGAACTTTTGTTTAAAATTTCGGTGAAAATCGTTCTTGATGAGGAAGCCGCTGAAGATCTGGTTCATGATTCTTTTATCAAAGCCAGTGAAAAAGAAATGGTTTTCCCATCGATGAATGATGCAACTTACTGGCTGATTCGTGTTGTGAAAAATGCGTCGCTGAATTATGCGAAAAGAAAAATCAGAGAGTCGAATGCTTATCACAAGGCTCTTTATGAAGATCGCAGACAGTTCAACAGCGGTGAGGTTGATTATTTAAAGGGCGAATCAAAACAGATTGCACTTGAGGCTTTGAATAAACTGCCCGAAAATTTAAGAGAGGTTCTTATCCTGCGTGAATATGCAGATATGAATTATAAGGAAATTGGGGCGCAGCTTGGAATCACGGAGGGGAACGTAAAAATCAGGGTGTTCCGTGCAAGAGCTCAGCTTTTAAAATTAATAGGAGAAGAAGATGTCTACCTGTCCTGAAAAAGATCTTCATTCAGTTTATCTCGACGGAGAGCTTCCTGCAAAATATGTTGCGGAATATGAAGCTCATGTTGCTTCCTGCCCTAAATGCAAGATGATTCTTGATACATTGAAGGAAGTTCAGAGTGTATTTGCAAAAGACAGAGATTCATACAAATTCTCTCAGGCACAGCTTGATTCAAGTTTTGAACGTCTTCAGGCAAAAATGTCTTACAGCAAAACTTTGAAATTCAGTGAGAAAAATGTCAGAAAGTTCCCGGCATTTTCAAGCAGCTTGAAATATATTGCTACAGGAGTTGCAGCGGCTTTAGTTGTTGCAGTTATTCTCCCTGTAAAGACAAAGACTGTTTCATCTGCGGCTCAGACTCAGTTTGTTCCTGTTGCACATAGAGAAGTTGGACCTTCGGTGGATCATGTAATGGCTTCCGGAACACTCAATGTTGAACACATAAATTCATTCCTCGGTGAAGAAACTCCGTCATATCACGCAAGCGTTGTTTCAAATGTAACTGCAGGAACTTCTATGAAAAAAATCAACAGAAGCAGATCTGTAAATTATATCAGACCTGAGCTTACAAGTTATGATGTGTTTTATTCAGCAGAAAATGATTTGAATAATGCTGGAAATTTTCAGATGGAATCATTTTTGCCGTCTGACAGTTCAACCTTGAAAAAAGGAAACTGAAAGTGAAAATTTTTGACACATATAAAAAACTCTTTTTCAGATTCCCGGCAGTACGGATAGGAACTTTTTTATCCGTTGCAGTGCTGGGAATTTTGCTTTATTCAATAATCGATAAAACTGTAAAAAAGATTCCTGAGATAAAAGAGATTTCTCCTCAGATAGGTGCACCTGGTGATGAGCTTGTAATTTCAGGCTCAGGATTTGGTACTTCACGTGGAACTTCTTATGTTGAAATTTCAGGTTCAAAAATCACTTCTTCAAATTACAGAATCTGGCGTGATCATGAAATCAGGCTTGTTCTTCCGGATAATGTTCAGGACGGTCTTGTAATTGTTGGTACTTCTGAAGGCAGATCTGAACCGGCTTTTTTTGCAAATGAAGTTAATATCCCGGTTGCGGTGAAGCTTGATCCTGTTATTTCTGTCCCAAAAATTGCTTCTGTTTCTCCGGAAAAAGTTGTTGTCGGTCAGCATATTATTATCACTGGTTCAAACTTCGGCTCTACTCGCGAAAATTCTACCGTTTATTTTACTGCTAACAGAAATGGAGACGGTTATGCGGGTGGCGGTGAGAAAGGACTTCAGTCTGGACAGGAAGAAAATCAGAGTGACATTTATATTGCTGCAAATGTTCAGGACAGGGATTATGTTTCCTGGAGCGATACTGAAATTATTATTCAGGTGCCGGATGGTGCAGACAGCGGTTCAGTTTTTGTAGAGACTTCAAAAGGAACAAGTACATCTAAAAAAATCACCGTAAGTTATCCTGTTGGAAAAAAACAGTATTCGGCAAGAAGAACTTATGTTGTTCAGAGTGTTGCAGATATTTCAAATTATTCTGCTTCAAAAGATTCTACAATCATGCTTTATGTCCCAAAGCCGGTTGTGACTTCATTTCAGCCTTATGCACAGCTTAATGAAATTTTCCCGGATCCTTTTATTCCCGATGATGCAGACAATATGATTTACAAAGTTTCCATGTCAAAAAATTCTTCTGCAAAACAGAGATTTTCTCAGACGTATATTGTCAGCTCGTATGCAGTAAAATCAAATATAAAGGCGGAAGCGGTAAGTCCTTACAAACGAAATAACAGCGCTTTGTATACAATTGCAACAAGAAAAGATGAGCTTGTGCCTGCAGCGGATCCTGCTGTTATCACACTGATGAAGAAAATTTGTGGTGCAGAAAAAAATCCGTATAAAAAAGCAAGAATGATTTATGATTTCTTCCTTCATGAATATAAGCTTTCTTCAAAAATTAGATCCGGAGATGTTTCTGTAATCGATCTGATCAGAAAGAAGAAGGGTGATGCTTATGATTTTGCAATTCTGTATGCTGCCGTTTGTCGTGCGGCTGGAATCCCTGCACTTCCTGTAAGTGGAATTCTTGTTCAGGAAAAAGATGTTTCATCTGCACACTGGTGGTGCGAAATTTATTTTGAAGATTACGGATGGTCCCCGGTTGATGTTGCCCTTGCCGCAGGACTTGAATTCAAGAACTTCAGTTATATCGGTGATGTAAAAGAATTTTATTTTGGAAATCTTGATAATCAGCATATTGCTTTTAGCCGCGGATGGAAGCAGATTCGTCAGTCGGGTGTAAACAGCAAGACTGTGTATAGACCAAGAACTTATGCATTCCAGTCAATCTGGGAAGAAGCAGGAGATGCAACTTCAAGTTACAGTTCTTTGTGGAATAATCCTGTAGTGCTTGGAATTTATTAAGGATTTAATTTTAATTTTTATAAATTTTATAAAATTGGTGCTCAATGCGACTGGAAGACAATTTTAATAGTTTTAGAGAAATTTGAAGTTAGAATTATTTTAATTTTTTATACATAAGAGGAATGAAAATGAAAACTAAAGTATTATCTGTAGGCGGATCGATTATTGCTCCTGGTGAACCTGATGTAGAACTTTTGACGGCTTTCAGTGCAATGATTGCAGACTGGCTTGAAAAAAATCCTGATGAACGTCTTGTTTTTGTAGCCGGTGGTGGAGCTCCTGCACGCGTATATCAGAATGCATACAGAAATGTTGCTTCAGCTTTTAATGAAACTCAGAAAAAAATGCTGTCGTTTGCAGATAATGCAGAAACTGATTATGCATGCGACTGGATTGGAATTATGGCAACTCGTCTTAATGCACAGATTTTAAAAACAGTTTTTGGCCCTTTGTGTAAGGAAGCTGTTGTTACAGACCCTACTGCACCTTGTGATTTTACAGGGCGTATTCTTGTTGCTGCAGGATGGAAGCCGGGATTTTCAACAGATAATGATGCAGTTCTTCTTGCTGAAAAGTTCAATGCTGACACAGTTGTGAATCTTTCAAATATTGAAAAAGTTTATACAGATGATCCAAGAAAAAATCCTGATGCACGTCCGATAGATGAAATTTCATGGGCTGATTTCCGCAAGATGGTTGGTGATGAATGGGTTCCTGGAAAAAATTGTCCGTTCGATCCGATTGCATCAAAAAAAGCTCAGGAAATGGGACTTAAAGTAATTTGTGCTGCCGGAAAAAATATTGAAAATCTTCGCGCAATTCTTGAAGATAAAAATTACGTTGGAACAACTATCCGGAACTGATAATGCTTAAAAAGAATATTTCACTTGTGATCACAGCACTTGCATGTTTTTTTGCAGTATCCTGTGTTTCCTTTAGAAGACCTAAAATCTCACGAACTCTTGCAGATCATGGAATAAAATCCGCAGAGCAGCTGACTGATTTTTTTATGGCTAATAATCCTGAAGCTGATCCGGAATATATACTTGAATTTGCTCAGATATATATAGAAGAAGCTTCAGCGGAGGGAATAAACAGCGACTGTGCGTTTGTTCAAATGTGCCATGAAACCGGATTTTTGACTTTTGGGAATCTTGTTACTGCTGAAATGCACAATTACTGTGGTCTTGGTGCAATAAATGAAGAACAGCGTGGAGAAGTTTTTGAAAATGAACGTCTTGGAATCAGAGCGCACATTCAGCATCTTCACGCATACGCAACGACTGAAGATAAAGTTCTTGCAAACGAGTGCATTGACCGTCGTTATAAATATGTTAATCCTCGTGGAAAATCAAAAACGATTGAAGGACTTGCAGGAACCTGGGCGGCAGACAGACAGTATTCCATTAAGCTTGAAAATCTAATTCGCCGCCTGGAAATGTTTTAAAAGAACTGCAAATTCTTCTACAAATTTGTTTATTCTTTCTATTGATTCTTCGTCTGCTTCGAGGGTAAAAAGTTCACCTTCACCAGACGGAGGATTCTGTTTTACAACTTCTTTTCTTGTAAGAAGATAACTGCTTAAAAGATCATTCATTCCTGCACAGAACCAAACTGCCGCACCGTGAATCTGGAATTTCTGAATTGAAATTTTGTTGTGTTCAAAGAGTGCAATCAGAACTGTTTCAGTCTGTTCAACAAGTCTTTTGTTTCTTTCTTCAATCAGTCTTGCTGCATTTGAATCAAAAAATTTCTGACTTTCAAGAAATGTGTAAATTTGAAACAGAGGATCTTTTTCGTGCATTTTAACATATCTTGAAACGAGTCCCTTAAGAACAGTCTCTGCCGGATATCGCTGGGCAACACCCCGAACGTCATTTGGAATAAAATTTATTCCATTGATATATTCACCGCAGGATTCAGTTGCTTTATTCATCATATCCAGCTTGCTTTCAAAGTGATTGTAAAGGGAAGCTTTTTTTATTCCAAGATTATCTGCTACATTTGCCAGACTTGTATCTCCCGCTGATCTGAAAAAAGCTGCATCAAGAAGAGCCTTAATAATCTGGTCGTTTGAAAGTTTTTCTGCCATCTGTTTCCCCTTTGACTAACATTTGTTAGTTATCATTTTAATTTATCTTTAAATTTTTGTAAATAAAACGAATTTCGGATTGGGGCCCCGCTGGGAGTTTATTTCTGAGCAGCCTTAATCTCGAATTATCATAAATGGAATAAAATTGGCGCGAAGGAGTGTTGAGCAGGACGAAAATATTCTGTTTGTTGCGGTCGCGAAAGCGACATAATTAATAGTTAATTTGCAACAAACAGTATATAGTGCTATATAGCACGGTTTTGGACTACTCAACGCGACTGGGAGCCAATTTTATTTTTTATAATGACTAAGTATATTTCATTGCTGTATAAGACTGGCATAAGTCTTTATAAAGTCTTGATTTATAGTTATAATTACTGTTATGAAATTGGATCCAAAATTTAAGGCTGAAAACGGAAAGCTTTTTTTTCTTGATGGAAAAGAATTTGACAGCACAAAAGCACAGAAAATCGATGCTGCAGATTTTATAAAAAATCAGGGGCTTACTGATACTGAAGTTCCATACGCAGTTTTGATGCCATGGTCAAAAGTTGGTCTTGATGAAGACAGTTACGATGAAGATTTTCTTGCAAAGCTTCGTGATGTTCTTAAGGAATTTGAAGAAAAGAATTGTTATGCAATCATTGTGCCGGTTGCTGACAGTGCTGCAGAATCCGCAGTTCAAAAAGAAAATCTTACAGCTTCAATGAAGCATTGTGCACGCAGAATCAAGGACTGTGAAAATGTAATCGGATTTTCAGTTCCTGCAGAAGCCGATCAGTCATTCTTTATAGAAGAACTTTCTGCAAAACATAAACAGTATATTTTTTTCAGCGGAGATTTTAAAACCCTCTGAGTTTAGGATACGGATTTTATGAACATAATGATTATCGGTGCCGGTTATACGGGCATTCAGCTTTCAAAGCGTCTCCTTAATGAAGGAAATCTTGTAACTCTCATAGACAATGATCCGGAAATTGTTGAGCATACAAGTAATCGTCTTGACTGCAAAGTGATTTATGCGGATGGAAATAATCTTCAGAATCTTGAGGACGCCGGACTTTCAAAAACTGATGCTCTTGTTGCATTAACTGACAGTGATGAAGTCAATATGATTACATGTTCGATGGTTGATGCCGTTTATCCGGATTTATTAAAAATCGCGCGTGTAAGAAATTTTTCATATTATGTGAATAAAGAAGATGCCGCAAAACAGCATGCTGATTCATTTGCAAACAATCATCGCCCTCTTTACGGAATTGATTTCATGATTAATCCTGATATTGAGGCTGCAGATGCGATTGTAAATGCGATTGAACATGGTGCAGTAAGTGAAGTTGTTTCGTTCGGTGAAAATGCAGAATTTGAAGTTACTTCGCTGCAGGTTGAAAAAGGTAGTAAGCTTGACGGCGTTGCACTTAAAGATATCAGAAATCTTACGGATAAAAAATTCCTTATCGTTTTTCATGAAACAAAAGAAGAAGATACAGATAATGTTGTGACAAATCTTCCGTTTGGGGATTCAATTCTTCATGTTGGAGATAGAGTCGGCGTTTTGACGGAAAGACAGAATATTCCTGAAATGCTTGAGTTATGCGGAACAAAAATTGATCAGATAAAAAAAATCGGGCTTTTTGGAATCGGAAAAATTGGTTCTCTTGTTGCGGACAGGCTGATTGAAAAAGACAAATCTTCATTTATAAAAAAGTTTTTCGCGGGAACAAAAAAAGTTACTCAGTCAGTCACGATTATCGACAGTGATAAAAAACTCTGCAAAATTGCGCAGGAAAAATTTCCAACTGCAAGCATTTTAAATGCGGATATTACAGACGAAGCATTTATCGAAGAAGAAAAAATAAATGAATTTAACCTTTTGATTTGTGCGACACACAATCACGAAATGAATATGGTTGTAAGTGCGTACATGGAGTCTCTTGGTGTTGAAAAAACGATTGCACTTGTTGCACAGGCTGAGTTCAGTAATATTGCACGCAAACTTGGAGTTGATGTCTGCATTCCTTTGCGCGACACAGTTGTTGATTCAATCATCAGTCATTTGTACGGAAAATCTGTAACTGGAATTCATTCTGTTTCAAACGGTGATTTTGAAATCGTTGAATGTGACATTTCAGCTTCAAGTAAGTTTGTCGGTAAACAGCTAAAGGATATTTCGGGCCATGGAGAATTTCTTGTTCTTCTTGTAAAGAAACCTGGTTCAAAGAGCTTTGAGCTTTCAAACGGAAATACAATGCTTTCAACAGGCGATCACATTGTCCTTATTGAAAAAGCAGGCGATAAAAAGATTTTGGAAAAATTCAGCAAATGACGTTTTTGATTTTTAAAGTAATATTTTTAATCTGCGCAGTAGTTGGAACATCCTTTCTGATTCCGGTAAGTGTTGCCGTTTTATGTAAAGAATATTCGGTTTTGCCTTCATTCATAATTCCTCTTGCAGCAAGCTGGATTCTCGGTCTTGTATTTGTTTTATTCGGTGGAAAAAAGAAAAAGAAAGTTACACTGAGTATTCGGGCAAGCTTTGCAGTAGTTGCCGTTGCATGGATAACTGTCGGTCTTTATGGCGCAATTCCGTTTTTAATCAGCGGTTCAATTCCACGTGTAGTTGATGCAGTCTTTGAAAGTGTCAGCGGCTTTTCTACAACAGGTGCAACAATTTTGAATGACGTTGAAGTTCTTCCGCGAAGTATAAATTTATGGCGTTGTCTGTCTCACTGGCTCGGCGGTATGGGAATCGTTGCCCTTACTGTTGCACTTATGCCTGTTCTTGGTGTCGGCGGATTTCAGCTTATAAAGGCGGAAACAACAGGTCCTGAAAAAGGAAAGTTCACTTCAAGAATTACAACAACGGCAAAAATCCTCTGGTTTATTTATTTTGGAATGACTGTAGTTCATGCTCTTTTACTGAAACTTGCCGGTATGGACTGGATTGATTCTTTGAGCCATGCATTTTCAACTCTCGGTACCGGCGGATTTTCAACAAAAAATGCAAGCATCGGTCATTATAACTCGGCAGCAATCGACTGGATCTGCACAACTTTCATGTTCCTTTCCGGCATAAACTTCACTTTGTATTACTACATGTTCATCCGGGAATTTTCTGAAATAAAGACGAACACAGAGTTCAGGGCATATGTTGGAATTACTGTGATTTCAGTTGTATTGATTACTCTTTTGCAGATCGGGTATTTCGGCGGATTTTTCAAGTCGCTTCGATATTCGGCCTTTACTGTTGCAACTATTTTAACTACAACAGGATACAGCGTTTCTGATTATACATTCTGGCTTCCTGCATCTCAGTGTATTCTGTTTGCTTTGTTTTTTATCGGCGGGTCTTCAGGTTCAACTTCGGGCGGCGTCAAGGTTATCCGCTGGGTCATTCTTTCAAAGCAGATGAAAAATGAACTTTTAAAGATTCTTCATCCTCATGGAATTTTTTCAATCAGACTGAATAAAAGGGCGGGGCGAAAAGACGTAGTTTATTCTGTTGCCGCATATTTCTTCCTTTATGCAATTTTTGTTCTGATTACAATGTTTATCGGTACAATTGCAAGAATGGATATTTTTACATCTTTTACAGGTGCCATATCGATGATTGGAAATGTTGGTCCCGGGTTTAATGCTCTTGGCCCTTCAAATAACTGCGCATGGCTTTGTGACGGCGTAAAATGGTGGTATTGTCTTGCGATGATTGCAGGGCGTCTTGAACTCTTTACGCTCTTTATCTTCCTTATTCCTGATTACTGGCGAAAATAATTTCTATATCAGCAGCGGCTTTTCTTAAGATCGCTGTATTTTTTTCTTCTTGACAAATTCTTTTATTATGTCATAATAGGCACGCTTACAATAAGCGCAAATCACATTTAGAGGTAATTATGTCAAAGAAGTATGCATTCTTGTTCCCTGGTCAGGGAGCTCAGGCACCTGGTATGGCAAAGGATATTGCAGAAAGTTCAGCTGCCGCAAAAAAAGTTATTGATGATATTTCAGCAATTACAGGTCTTGATATGGCCAAACTTTTGTGGGAATCAACTCCGGAAGATCTTGCAAGAAGCGACAACAGTCAGATTGCAATCACAGCTGCTTCATTGGCAACAATGGCTGCTCTTAAAGAAAAAGGAATTGAACCATCTTCAGCAATGGGATTTTCTCTTGGTGAATTCCCTGCTCTTTATGCTGCAGGCGTACTCTCATTTGAAGATGTAATTAAAGTTGTTCGTCAGCGCGGAATTATCATGCAGAAGGTTTGTGAAGATATCGCTGCACAGAATGAAGGTCACGCACCTGGAATGACAGCAGTTCTTGGACTTCCTCCAGAAAAAGTAAAAGAAATTGTAGAACCGATTGCAGACGCATATGCTGCAAACATGAATAGCGTAAAGCAGACAGTAGTTTCTGGTACATTCGATGCTCTTGCAGAAGTAGAAAAGAAAGCTGCAGAAGCAGGTGCTCGTCGTGCAGTTCGTCTTAAGGTTGCAGGTCCATTCCATTCACCACTCATGCAGGCTGCTGCCGTAGAATTTGAAAAGTTCCTTGCAGACATTAAGTTCAACGATCCTAAAATCAATTTGTTCTCAAATGTAACAGGTGGAAAAGTTCTTGATGGAGATCAGGCAAAGAAAGCTGCAGTTCTTCATTTGACACATCCGGTTCTCTGGACTGATGAAGAACAGTGTCTTGCAGATGTAATTAAAGAAGACGGAATTGAAAACAGTGCAGTTCTTGAAGTTGGACCAGGAAAAGTTCTTGCAGGACTCTGGGGACAGACAGAATTTGGTGCAGGAATTGCAGCTGTTTCAGTAAATACAGCAGAAAGCATTGCAAGTCTTTAATCTGCATGTAATCAGGAGAAAATATGCTTAAAGGAAAGAAAGCACTTATTACCGGTTCTTCACGTGGAATCGGAAAGGCTATTGTAGAAGTTTATCTTAAAAACGGTTGTGAAGTTTGGGGACTCTGCTCTAAACCTTCAGCAAATAAAGATGCTCTTGAAGCACTTGCTGCTGAAAATAATGTAAAGTTTCATGAAATCTATGCAGACGTTGGAAATGCAGAACAGGTTACAGAAGTAGTAAAGGCAGCACTTGCAGAAGCAGGTGGATTTGATGTTCTTGTTAATAATGCAGGAATCACACGCGACGGTCTTTCATTCAGAATGAAGAAGGAAGACTGGGATGATGTAATCCGCATTAACCTTACATCAGTGTTCCTTATCTCTCAGATTGTTTCAAACGATATGATTAGAAAGCGCGCAGGTTCAATCATCAACATGTCTTCAATCGTTGGTATTCATGGAAACGGCGGACAGGTTAATTATTCAGCATCAAAAGGCGGAGTAATTGCATACAGTAAGTCGCTTGCTGCAGAAGTTGGAAGCCGTGGTGTTCGCGTAAATGCAATTGCACCTGGATTTATTTCAACAGATATGACTTCGGTTTTGAAGGAAGATGTTGTAAATGCAATGATGGAAAAGATTCCGCTTAAGAGAGCAGGAAAGCCTGAAGATATTGCAAATACAGCTTTGTTCCTCGGTTCTGATTTGTCTGCATATATTACAGGTCAGGTAATCGGAGTAGACGGCGGTATGGGCTGCTGATTTAATTTATATAAATTTTAGGAGTTATAGTATGAGAAGAGTAGTAGTTACAGGTCTTGGTTGTGTATCACCACTTGGTAATTCAGTAGAAGAAACTTGGGATGGTGTAAAAGCTGGAAAATGCGGAATTGCAACAACAACAAAATATGACGTTGGTCCTTTCAAAGTAAAGTATTGTGCAGAACTTAAGAACTTTAATGCAGCAGATTATATGGATCCTGCAGCAGCACGTAAAATGGCACCATTCTCACAGTTTGCAGTAGCAGCCGCAAAGCAGGCTCTTGATGATTCAGCACTTATGGGAAAACAGGATGTTCTTGATAATACAGCAGTTTATCTTGGTGTTGGTATCGGTGGACTTGATGTTACAGAAGACAGCATGAAGTATTACATCAACTCAAAGTTTACACGTGTTCCACCAATGACAATCCCTGAACTTATTCCAAATGAAGCAGCTGCAAATATTTCACTTGCATTTGGTCTTCACGGAGCTACACACACAGTTGCGACAGCATGTGCTTCAGGAACAGACGCAATCGGAAACGCACTCGATGTAATCCGCTCAGGACGTTATGATGTAATTCTTGCAGGTGGTGCAGAAAGTACACTCTGTGGATTCGGTACACTTTCTTTCACAGTACTTCATGCACTCTCTTCAAAGTGGGCAGATGATCCATCAAAGGCTTGCCGCCCATTTGATAAAGATCGTGACGGATTTGTAATGGGTGAAGGTGCAACAATTCTCGTTCTTGAAGAATATGAACATGCAAAGGCTCGTGGTGCAAAGATTTACTGTGAACTTGCAGGTTACGGTTCATCTTCTGATGCTTACCATCTTACAGCTCCAAATCCAGACGGGATCTGTGGTGCAAAGGCTATGACAATGGCTATGAAGGATGCTGGCGTTGAACCAAAAGATGTTACATATTACAACGCACACGGAACATCAACACACCTCAATGACTCTGGTGAAACAAAGATGCTTCACATTGCATTTGGAGATGCAGCAAAGGATCTTCACATTTCTTCAACAAAATCTATGACTGGTCACTGTCTTGGAAATGCAGGTTCACTTGAAGCTATGATGTGTGTTAAAGCAATTCAGGACAGCTACATTCCTGCAACAATCAATCTTGATAATCCAGATGTTGAAGGCGGCTGTGATCTTAACTACACACCAAATAAGGGTCTTGAAATGCCTGTTGATGTTGCAATGAGCGGAAATTTCGGATTCGGCGGACACAACGGTATCGTAGTATTCAAGAAAGTAAAATAATTTATAAATAATTTTTATAAAGGGGTGGGGAGAAGTCTCTTCCCTGGTCGGCACTTTGTTGCCTCCACACCCCTCTCTGCAGTCACCCCGCAACGCCCCCCCCTGTCACATTTGATGCGGGGATTTTTGTTTAAAAATAAGAGGATAAGATGAAAAAGAAGAGATTTATTGGTTTATTTGCTGCTAGTTGTATTTTTTTATTCACAAATTGTACATATGTATTTTCTCCAGCAGTCAAAAAGCATAACATAAAAGATATAAACAGAACTATTACATTTAATAACATAAAGAATCTTGGATATATGGGTGGTGTTCTTGCTTATAATCCAGAGGATGAAAGTATTGGTCAGTTGGCTGATAATGTTTCCGTTGCATTTAGATTGGGCAGGTTGGAGAAAAAAACAAAGGACGGCGAGGAAATTTTTGCTGATATTTCAGAACTTGCCAAATTTGGAAAAATTTATATAAAGAAGATTGATAAAAATGAAATAATTTTCGATAGTGTTTTGTATGACTGCGAAGGAAAATTTATTCAGGAAAAAACATGTAAGATTTCAAATGGCTATGATTTTGACATTGATAATGATGGTGTAATGGATCTAAGATATTCCAAGCCAACGAGAAAACACATTAAATACGAAGATTCTGTTTATTTAACTTTTTTAAGCAGTCCTGAATTTCTTACAACTTCGATGTATTCAATTATTTTGGAACAATATGAGGGTAATGAATATCCTGGTGGAGTTGTTGGAATAAATCCTGATGAAAAATTTATTGTTGCAAAATATAATCAAGTTAATGAATCTAGAGCTGTTGTTTCAAGTGCAATGTCTGGGGATTACTTATTTGATCGTACTACAGGTGAATACTTTGAAATAAAAACAGGCTCATTAGTTTCTGGAAGATCTGTAGTAGATAACGAAATTGAAATTCAAAATAATGAAAATATAGATTTCAAGTATAAAGTTTCTGATTTTTTGACTGGATATTCACCATATTTATTGGCTGAGAAACTTGAAGTTTCATGTGAAGGAAAAGATATATATGAAGCTGTAGTTTCTCTTAATGAAAAACTGGAAGATAGAAAACTTGTTGAGACTGTTTATTTTCAGGAAAATATGGAGCTTGAGGATGAATTAAAAGAGATGATATCTCTTGTCGATTCTTTTACATATGAAGAATTGATTTCATTCAACAGAATGTTCATTGATGAACATTTTTCATTATACTCTCCACAGGTTGCTAGTCCGTCTTGTGATGTAACAGACGTATTGCCGCTATACAGTTGTGTCATCTCTGGAACTGAGGAGAAAGATGAATCAACTGTGGAATGTTCCAGAGAGTTAATTTTAGCTCCTAGCGAATATGAAGATTATGAAGTCTATAAAGAAAAGAAAAAAAATGTTGATAAACAATATGATAAATTTAGTCATATAAAAGTTTATTCAAATGATAAACTTGTTACTCTTGATTCTTTGGTTGAAAACGTAGGATTAAAGGTTGCTGTTTCAACTGTAGATATAGGACTTGGAGTTTCCGGATCATTTAATATTTCTTTTTCCAATGTGGATATTTCTTTTAAGACGGCTGTATATTTTAGTATTGAAACAAAGGCAAATCTGAAAAAAAATCTTTATGAAAGAAGTCTTTTACCTGATGGACCAATAAAGTTTTTTGACTATAAATGGCCTTTGCAAATAGGTCCTGTTACGTTGATGATTTCATGTCCCGGTACTTTTGATATTCCACTTGAAGTTCAACTGAATGGACAAATTTCATCTAATGAACATATGGCATTTACTGGTTTGTATGGAGGCGGTTTTAATATTGGAGCCAATTATGGTTTAAAATGGAAAAAATGGTTTAAGATCTGGAGAAAGTGGATTTACAAGCCAGCTCCGTATTTTAACGGTTATTCTTCTGGTTTATCTATAAAAGAGACTGCGTATTATATTGGAAAAATAGATAAGGAAGAGGATGAAAAATCTTTCTTTTTGGATAAAGGTACTGTGAGCTGTTCAATTAAACCAAATGTAAAAATTGAGCCTTCTGTTAGTTGGACTATATTGAAAGGTGGTGTTGGAATAAATGTTGGAGTTGAGCATAATACAAGTCTTACGCTTGAAAATATTGGAAAAGAAAATCCAGAAGTGCATGGTAAAATGTTTATAGATGTTTTTGAAAAAATTTATTGTTTTGCCGGAATTACATTAGATATTCCTATAGTAGGAGAAAAAACATATAGAATTGATAAAGAATTTACTCCTGTTTCTGGTTCTAAGAGGTTGGTGTCATGTTCATTCTAAAAAAAGTAATATTAAT
>JAILEY010000053.1 GCA_024687165.1 Treponema sp. | reverse complement strand
ATATGTATCCTTCATGGGCAGCATTTAACATAATTTCTTATTTCCTTACATCTCCCGAACTTTGCTTTCGATGAAGGAGATTTCTTCTGCAGAAAGTCCATATTTCTTGTACAACTGCTTATCTATTTCTGAAACCGACTTGCTCCAATCAATATCGCTGTTTGTGGTAAAATCTTGTAATGGTACGTTAAGCCAAGTTTCTTGTATATTGTGTTGTGTAATTTTTAGTGTACCAAGCATTGCACGGGCAAATTTTGTTTTTATATACTTCATGCAATTTTCGGCTTCTTCTTGTGTATTAAATTTTCCAACACTTAAAAATGTTTCCGTATGCCCGATAACGGGCTGCCCGATAACGGGCGTCGATAGGACTTCGCCTATCGCGCCCGAACCATTTGCAGCAGGAACAAGAACTTTATAAAAATCAAAATTATCAGGGATTTTGACATAAGATTTCTTTATCCATTTATAAGCTCTCTTTTTATTTGAAAGTCCGTAAATTCTGGCATATTCTTTTCCATCATTTGGTTTTTCATCAGAAAACAATTCAGGGAACATATCAAGGGCATTTGAACTCATATCATATAAATGGCCTTTACTTGGCCTGGATTCTGCCCATGGGTTTTCTTTGTATAATACATCCGTAAAACGATACAAAGTTCGTGTATAAACTAAATCAGCAAAAGTTTTGAAATTACTCTCAAGAACTTTTTCTAATATTGTTCGTAATTCATCATAAGCAACAAAAGTTCCAATCTTTTCAAAGGTCTTATTTTTATCCCAATAAGTAACAGCTACACCGCCTTTAATATCTACAGTTGGAAAAACATCTCCACTGTTTGCCCAATATTGAACAACTTTGTAATGTTCATCATTAAGCATTTTCTCATTCCAGTCTTTCGGGGTCTTTCCGGCATTAAATAAGAATCTTGCAGGATGAATGAAGCTTACCTTTTCACCAAGCTTGCAGGCGGTATCAATAAAAAGATGATAAATCGGATCTGAACCGTTTGCATCTCCAGTTGCCATAATCTGATATGGTGGATTACCTACTATTGCATCAAAATTCATATCTTCCAGCTCCTTAAGGATTTTTTCGTTTTTACTTTCATCTATCAAATCATAGGATGTAAAATCAGAATAAATGTGCTCTACTGGCATTCCTAACAGCCTGTAAATCTTTCTTGTACATTCGTAGGTTACGCCGGATGTTGGAATACTGTAGACATTGTTTTTTATTTCGTCCCCATATTTTTTCAGCAAAGCATTTGCAAATTCTCCGGTCTTTGAAGCAATATCAAGGAATTTGCTGTTTGCACAAATATCGTCTGGGAGATTATTCACCAATTCCGATGCAACGTTATCTGGCGTTACAACTTCTGAGACAGAAAGACGGGACATTTTCTTTAGTGCAATTCCAATCTTTTCAGGCGTGATTTCTTTTCCCAGTTGATTTATATTTTGGATTTTATCTTCCAGATAAGAAAGAATTTGAGGATTGATTTTGTCACGAACAAGTTTTAATTCTTTTACATTTATCTGAAGATTCTTTCCTATTCGTTTTCCGTCTTCATCATTTTCTATATGCTCTATGATGTCTGATATGTTTTTTTCATCTTTTTCTGAAATAAAAGCAAAAAGCAAGAGCTTAAAATAATATCCCTGCAATTTACTTGCCAGATTTTTGTTAATATCTTCATCATTTTGAACTTTATCTGTCTTCTCATCTTTTTGGTCTTCTGGCCCTGAAGTTCCGTCAGTCTCTGGAGTTTCAGGGGCATCAATATCATCACCATCTTCATCTGAACCATAAGCCGAAATATCGAACTTTATTCCTTTTGCTGTAATTTCCGGCTGTTTTTCGATTATAGAGCGGATTGCGTCGTCTTCAAAAATGCGCTGGTCTATTTCGATGTCAAAAGTTTCATCCATCATGCTCTTGTTGGCATTGTAATTACGGATTGTATCTACAATATCTTTTGCCTCAACTTTACCAAGCTTTGAATGATTCATAAAAATGATTGGGGCAATTTCCAGCTCTCTTTTTAGATTGGCTTCAAGAATTTCATTTCCCCGTTCAGACTTGTTTATATTGGCGATAAGGGATTTTTTGTGCTGCAGGGTGTACATTCTGACAGGATCAAAATCAACAAGAATTGTCTGAGGCTTCATATCACGCTTGATGATTTTCCCGTCCTCGCCCTTTATTGTCTTTACATATTGGCTCTGCAAGCGGAAAATTGCCTGGTCGTAATCCTGTGGGCTAGATGTATTCCTCAAGAAAATCATGGTGTCCCACTCTTTAACAGTGCTGCCGGTAAGCATTTTGCCAACTGTCAAAGAAATTGTCTTCTTTCCGTCAAGCTCACACTTTTTAATTATTTCTTTTACATGAGCGGCGTAATCTTCCTTATTCATTGCTTTTTCTGAATTAAAACCTGCAATGTTTATAATTTCGTAATCATTCAGATTATTGAACTTCTCAGTTTTTAAAAGATTT
>JAILEY010000021.1 GCA_024687165.1 Treponema sp. | reverse complement strand
TTGTGGTTCTGATGGAGAAGATAATGAGCGGGCGTTGCGGGCGGCGTCTGAGCCCGCAGAAGGGGTAGCGGAGAACGGCGAAAGCCGGTCGCAGCGAGGGGAAGACCTTCCCCTTCAGGAATATTACAAACAATATCCGCGAGATTTCTTTGATTTTATCATAATTGATGAATGTCATCGTGGTGGTGCAAATGATGAAAGTGAATGGCGTAAACTCATGGATTATTTCCAGCCTGCTTATCAGCTTGGTCTTACAGCAACACCTCGCCGCACAATAAACGGTGACACTTACAAATATTTTGGAGAGCCTGTTTATCAGTATTCTTTGAAACAAGGAATTGAAGACGGTTATCTTACTCCTTATCGCGTAAAAAGCTGTACAAATCAGGCTATCGATGATTATAAATATGATGAAAAGGATAAAATTGTTCGTGGTGAAGACCTTCTTGATAAGGAAAAGACTTACGACGAAAAAGATTTTTATCGTGGAAAAATCAAAATCCGTGAGAGGGATGAGCTTCGTGTAGAAGAGTTTTTGCAAAGTGCAAATCCTGATGAAAAAGCTATTGTTTTCTGTGCCACACAGAATCATGCAATGCAAGTGCGCGATACGATAAATTCTCAGGCTAAACGCGGTCCAAATTACTGTGTTCGTGTTACTGCTGATGATGGTAGCGAAGGAGAAGAACAGCTTCGTAAATTCCAGGATAACGAAAAAACGATTCCAACAATTTTAACAACTTCCCAAAAACTCAGCACCGGTGTTGATGCTCAGAATGTCCGTAATATTGTTTTGATGCGACCTGTTGATAATATGATTGAGTTCAAGCAGATTATTGGTCGCGGAACCCGTCTTTTTGATGATAAATATTACTTTACGATTTACGACTTTGTTGGTGCTTATAAGAAATTCTATGATGATGAATGGGATAACCCAAACCCAGCATGTCCAATTTGTGGAAAATATCCTTGTGAATGTGACAAGCATCCAAAGTGCCCAAAATGCGGTAAATGGCCGTGCGAATGTAAGAAGCCGCCAAAACTATGCCGTGTCTGTGGAAAATGGCCTTGCGTATGTCCTCCAAAACCGTGTCCAATTTGCGGTAATCTTCCTTGTACTTGTCCTAAGAATGTTATTGAAATTGAATTAGGAGATGGTCGTAAAGCTAAAATCAAAAAAGATTTTGAATGGGAAGAGCGTATCATGTATGACGGAAAACTCATTACGCTTAAAGAGTTTGTTGATGTCCTGGTAGATAATAATACACTTCCAAAATTCTTTACAGACGATGATGATTTAAGACGAAAATGGCAGAATCCTGCTACCAGAAAGGCCTTGCTTGAAAAAATGGAACATGATGGATTTTCTCTTGATAAACTTTTGAAAGTTCAGGAAATGCTCAATTACGAGAAATGCGATTTGCTTGATGTTCTTGAATATCTTGCATATCAGACAACTCCTATTGAACGAGAGAAGCGAGTTGCTATTTCACGTTCTGAAATTACTGCAGAATTGAATTCAAATCAGACCGAGTTTGTGAACTTTGTTTTGGAACAGTATATTCAGCAGGGATACACTGAACTTTCTATGGAAAACTTGCCGGAACTTATAAAGCTTAAATATGGAACTATAAATGATGCAAAAGAGCAACTTGGACCTTTAGGTGAAATCAGCAAAGTGTTTGTTGGTTTCCAGAAAGGACTATATGCAGCGTAAATTGTACAAGAGATAGCGAAGTGAGAATAGCCCGTTTTTTCCGCAGACAAAATGTGCCCGGAAAAGTAAGGCTTAAATAATCACACAATCGGGATGCAGATGTCAAGTTCCATGTAGAGAGTGTCCTTATCGATGCGGCGGTAGATGTCGGTCTTTATGCAAATGGCTGACTATTCCCAGCTTCACTACGAGTTCGATACTTTTTCCTTCCGCAAACTTTTCTATTTCAGAAACAATCTCTTTTTCAAATTTGCCCTCTTCAAAAGGAACTTCTGCATAAAGAATTATCTGTATCCTGCTGCCGGAACGATTGAATGTAGTTTCTTCTACCATCTTCACTGAATAAGGAAGCTTATCAAGGTATTGCTCAAGCTCTCTGCGCATGTTGCTTTCAGTCTGCTTATCAACAGGAACCATCGGCTGGATCGTGGCAATATATCCGAATTCACGGAAAATGCCGCTTCTTAAACCCGTTATATCATCAAGTACCTCTTCATCCGTTCTGCCCTGCTTCGGAACAACATTAACCAAAGCTCCGAATCGCTCATATCCGTAATCCATAATCTGAACGTCAACACATTTTTCTATCACGCCCTCGTTATATGACAGGATATACGTCTTCAGTCTGTTTATGGCATCTTCATCCGGCTCCTCTCCCATTATGCGTTTCGATGTATCTGCAAAAGACTTGAATCCGTTATAAATAATGAACAGTGACACAAGAAGTCCACAGTATCCGTCCAAATGAAATCCTGTAATTGTCTGCATTATGAAAGAAAACAGAACAACTGACGTGGATACAGCATCAGAAATACAATCAAGTGCCGCAGCCTTATAGACTTGTGAATTGTGTTCTTTCGATTTTGATATATTGAAAAAATAGAGGAAGATTTTTGTGGCTACGGAAATCACAAGTATTATCAGAGCCACTATACTGAATGAAGCTTCGGAAGGATTTCTTATTCCTTCCACAGACTGCATTAACAGCTCCCATCCCACCACTACGATCGAGCAGGACACAGCAATAGCCACCAGCCATTCGATTCTGCCATGACCGTTCTTATGATTTCTCCCTCCCGGTATAGCGGAGAACTTCGCACCAAGTTCAGTAATTGCAGAAGTAACGGCATCCATGAGATTATTGGTGGCGTCTGTCATTACGGATGTCAATCCGCAGATGCTTCCAGCAAAAAACTTGAGCCCTGCAAGGCATAAATTAATCAATATCGGTATCATGAGGCACGCCCCGAAACATACTTCTTCAGATCGTTCATATATTGGCTTTGCTGTCTTTGTTGGTGATGGTAAATGTCGTCGAATATCCGTCTTTAGTATATTCAACAAACGTTTTCTCGTTTATGGTCTTAATATCACTCAGATCACTTCGCCAACTGAAGTTGTCCAGTGAAGTGACCACATTCCAAACCTCCTGTATATCGGCATCAATTATCTCAGTTATACTCGATACTGCCATTATCTTCTTTCCTCCGCAATATATTATCCCTATCCCGAAAAAACCTACAGTAAAAACCAGCTGACTCAAACATGCCACTCTCTTACAGGCATTTTTCTTCCCCAATTCTTATAAATCCTTGCCCATGCAGTAAGAATCTTCCATACCTGCATATTGACCGTAATTCGGAATTCGTTCAAAACCAAGCTTTGAATAAACATGAACTGATTCCGCAAGAAGCGCTCCTGTTTCCAAAACCATTTTTTTGTAGCCAAGTTCTTTTGCCCATTCAATAAGTTTCGAAACCAGAACCGTGCCAATTCCGTGCCCCTGCGCTTGTGGCCGCACAAAAACCCTTTTCAGCTCCATCGTGATTTCATCGTAAGGACGGATTGCGCCGCCGCCAACAGGCTTCCTGTCAAGATAAACAAGGATTGCCTCTTTGATTTTATCGGTCAGATTGTACTGGGTGTATTTACTGCGGTCGATTACAGCGCCTACCCGCCTTTCTAAATCTTGATCAAGCAGCTGGCAATTTTCGATGAAGTCTTTGTTTGAACCATCGCATTTTACATATTTAATTTCACTCATTTTTATGCTCCCAGATCATACTTTTAATTTTTCAATTTCGTTTTGCAAGTTCGCAAGGAATTTTCCTGCGTGGGCTCCGTCCATCTGCGTGTGGTGGAACTGGAAGGAAAGCGAAAGCTTTTTATCAGAAACATTTCCATTGGTTGTTCATAGTTTGAAATATTTATTAACAGGCTGCCACAATCTTTATATCCAAGCGTTCTATAAAAATGTTGTGCAGCTTTATGTTCGCCTTAATTAAAATCTTTTATTTCTTGGATTTTTTCCAAACCCTAATTCTCATAATTGTCTTCAAATTCTCCGTCTTCGTTTTTCTAACATCATTCAAATAGATATCATGGGTATCAATTTCATGCTCGAAATCATTTTCTTCTGCAAAACTTTTCATCCGTGCCAATGTATCATTCATCTTATTATAATCTCCAGAATGAAAAGCCTGAACACATAAGCCTTCCTCATACTCTTCAAATCTTAATCTTTCATGGGCTATTTTTTTCCCTTTTTTAATTGATAATTCAATGGCCTCAGAAAACATCTCGTCTGTAATAAAAAAAGGCTGCATAATCATCATCGTCCAGAAGAAAGATATTTTATCTTCACGAGACAGATTCCATATTACCTCCATGGGCATGACCTTATAATCAATATTACACCTCTTTCTTGCAATCTCAAACTTTAATAAATATGAAACCGTATATATTGCTTCTGCTGCTATTTGAAAATCCGGTTCATTTGGATGGCCCTTGCCATCAAACATGAGGTATTTCATCTTCGGGACTTCTAGTATAGCAGGTGCTTTCTTTGTACTGTTATATAAATGTTTCAAATCCTTCTTTAAATCGATTACTTCCATGTTATTTCATCCTATTTTATTTTTGTTTGCCTTCATTAAAGTCTTTCGCTCCAAGTGATTTGTTCTTTACTCTATCGGAAGCTGAATTTCTGTAAGCCAGTCGTCAACAGAATCCTTATTCCAGATTCCGTCGATGTAACATTCGCGGCTGAGTCCTGCGATTTTATAACCGTTTTCTTCGGCATATTTCATAATGAAAGCGTATGCTTCGCCAATCTGGTCGTAAGCTCCTTTATGCAAAATGCTTAAGACTTTTACGGCAGGAAGTTTTTTGAACTTGATATTCTCGCTCTCCTGCCCAAAGTCGGTAACGGCTTCCACATGGCGGATAAGAACGTTGTTTTCCCGATATTCGCAATCCGGGTATTCATTGAATTCGTAAGGCGGTTCCGCACATTTAAGGTTTGGATTGAGCTTTTTGAATTCTTCGCCAATTGCAGGAATTACATGCATCATATCTGAATATTTTTCCAGACGCTTTTCTGTGTAGTAAACGATTTTTTCCGGAATATTTTTGATTGTAACCTGATACTTCATAGTAGTTTTCTCCAAAATATGTTTGATAATTGAAAGACGGACGTCAATTTCTTTCTGCTGAACCTGAAGCTGTAAAGCTTTTTCTTCAAGGATTTTGCGCGCATTATTTCCTTTAAAGATTGCCTTGATTTCTTCAATCGATAAGTCAAGCTGGCGGTAAGATTTGATTTTTGCCGCCTGCCTCAGCTGGTCTGTCGTGTAAAAGCGGTATCCCGTCCATTCGTCAACGGAAGCAGGAATAAGAAGGTCTTCCTTTTCATAGAATCTGAGTGCCTTTACAGTCATCTGACACAGCTTTGAAAACTCACCGATTTTCAGCATAAGATTTCGTCCTCCAACTGATATGAAGTCTAAATTATCCCCTAAGGGGAGAGTCAAGGAAGATTCTAAAATATTCTGAGAATTTTTTCATGCATTTCATCGCTCAATCCATGCATCTTGTCTGAAAGGATTTTTCTTCGTGTAGAAATGTCATAAAATGATTTCATCTAAAAGAAATTTCTATGAAAAGTTCAGCTTTGAGAAACTGACAGAGAATATGATTCGTTGGGCTCATTCGTGAAGTAATAAGCCTTAAATAGAGGTGTTCGCAAATTCCAAAAGGACTTCCGAGCACCTCTATTGCATTTACTTTACTGACAGTTCTAATTCAAAATCCATTTGTCAAGGAACTTCATCTGCTCTTCTGTATGAAACCAGTGTTCACCATTTTCCATAACGGTAAGCTCTGCATTATGTTTTTTTGCAAAACTGCTCATAGTTTCAAACGAAGTAAGATTGTCGTTACTGCCGTAAAGAATTTTTGTAGGAAGGTTCCAGCTAAGAGGATGTTCGCGGACGTAGCACAGATAATCCCATGACAAATGCTCGCTTTCTGCTGCGAATCCGCCTTTTCCGTGAATGTATAATACTAAATTCATTTTCGTTTTTTCCTTTTAATCTGTTTCAGTAAATATTTTTCTTTTTCTTCCAGCTTTCTTTGCCTGCACTTCATCGTTTTGCGTTCCTTCGCGTACTCTTTCTGAGCCTCGGAAAACGCCGTAAGGGATTTTGGAATGCCACCGACATTTTTCTGCTCAGTCTTTGCAAGCTTTTTGAACCTGATTTTAGTTCTGCCATCCACAGGCAAAAGAGGCACATTCGCAAAGCCATGTATCATCCAGCTTAAAATTTCTGGATTGCTTGGTTCCGCGCCAAACACATGCCGCCCCGCATAGGTTTTTCCGTCCTCGCAGCGTTCAATCAGGGCGCACCAAAACTGACCATCAAAATAGATTGTTGTTATCGTAAAGTTGTCTTCTGTGATTTTCATACATCTTCCATACGCCGTTTTCGCGCAAAAGCACGCTGGCAAAAGTGAGAAGAAAGAATTGTGAATCGGATTTATGGGCAAGCCATGTTCCGATTCGGAAAGTAAGATTCAAGCTGCCCTAACAAGGCAATTTGAATCTCTCGAAAGATGTATTAATAGTTTTTACAGTTTTATTTTAGTGAAATGATGAATCATGGACAATAGCGTTTATTACGCTGGATCAAAGCGTCTTTAAATTCATTATTTGCCTCCGATTATTTGTGACAGAACTTCTTCATAAGATGTTGCGCGAATCACGCGGAAATTCTTTTCGATTTCTTTTGTCCAAAGGTCAATTTCGCCCTCGATGTGCGACACCTCCGGCAGAATGAAGCCCCAGATTTTGCAGCCAGTCTTTTTAAGTTCAGGCAAAAAATAATTGAAGCCCCACTCTACGTCTTCTTTGGTGTCCTCAAAGCCGTTCCGGGCATCCACCACGAAAATGCTGTCTTTATGCTCACGCAAAAGCTCCAGCGAAGCCATGACAGGAGATCGGTAATCGTCAAAATGGGCTTCCTTTTTCCACGTGTGAAAAACCACGTTGTCATTTTTAATGTACTCAATTTTTGCAAAATCACTTTCAAACATTTTTACTCTTCCTCACCTGCAATTCTGCGATTGATACATAATGCTTGACCGTGAAATTCTCAGGGGCGTTTTTCTCAAGCATTTCTTTGTGTTCCTTGTCCCATGCGGCAAGCGTCTCCGGCGACATCGAGGCTTCAACTCCTCTGCACGCCGTAAGGACATCGAATGTGTTGTCGGGAAAAGAAACATCTTCCGCCCTGGACGCGAAGAAATCTATGTCCATTTTGGCTTCTTTTACCAGCATTTTTGCCTGCTCTATCTGGTTTTCCGAAATGTCTGTTCCGGTCCACTTTGCCCCGTACTTGTACATGTTCCGCGGAAGAACGCCAGTGCCCGTTCCCAAGTCCAGGACTTTCTGGCCGTCTTTGCACAATCCCAAGTTCAAAATGTAGTCGTAGAATTCCTGCGGATAAATGTCCCTGTATTTCGCATAATCAGCGGAGGTTTTTCCCCAGTCAAAAGACTTGCCTTTGTCGATGCCTCGAACAATCATATCGTCCTCGCTTTTTTTCGTAATTGAATTTATATTTTTTTTTCTTTTTGGAATTTACTTAGGAATTCTTCCATAAGCAAAAGTCCTTGCAATTTCACTGTGTATTTCATAGGAGTAAAGCAGATCCTGATTTTTCCAGTCTCATATAGCGGCTTCGTTCGATAAAACCGCAGCTTTCCCAAAATTTAATTGCAGCCTCGTTCCATGACAGAACTTCGATGTCAATCTTATCTGTTTTTAGCTCTTTTAGCAAAACTTTTAGGGCTGCACGACCTTTACCCTGCCTTCTGAAATTTCTGTCGATGTAAAACTGCCTAAGATACATTGGATTTGAAGTGTGTCGCACAAGCGCATAGCCTATTATTTTGTTTTCTTCCATAAAGAAATAGGCAGCGTAATCATTTTCAAGAAAGCCATGCATCCGAGCTTTCAATTCTTCAATATTCATCGTATTGTCGCTTTTTTCATCTTCGATTAGCAGCTTGTTTAACTGAGCCAATTCTTCAACGTCCGAAAGCGAACATTTTTTTATCAGCATATTATCAACAATGAATTGTTTCATTTTTTTCTCCGTGAATTTTAATTGATGAAAACTCGTTCAAAGTTAAGCCCGCCTTCTGTCGCAAACCTGTATTCCATAGAATTTATCTCCTTATTTTCTGGCCTTGCCGCCGATTCCCCAGTTTATGTCGGGCTGCTCGATAATCTGAATGAAAATATCCGCAGGAGCAACGCCGAGTTTTCCGACATTTTGGCAAATTTCGCGGTAAACGGCTTCTTTCTGCTCATCCGTACGGTCGGGGAAAAGATGAAGCTCGATTATCATGAAATTTTCGCTCTTAAAATCAGGAAAGACAAAATCTTCTTTGGAAAACTTGTAAACCCGATGAAAGAAATCCCTGTCCTCGATTTTGAGCGCGCTAACAAGACCTTCGTGCACGACCTTGTTCAATTCTTTGATTCTCTCGCTTGTCCAACTGTCACGAACGCTGATCTTTACTAATGGCATCTTTTCTCCTTCTGATTTTGGAATGTACTTCATAGGCGTAAAGCGGATTCCGTCGACTGTTTTTTCTTCATCCGTCGCCACAAATCCGACAGCCTTATAAAAAGGCAAGCCATAAGGGGAAGAATTGAGAGTGACTGCCTCGCCCTTGTATTCGTTCAGTACATGACGAATCAAGCAGCTTCCTAGCCCCCGCCTGTGATAGCTTCCGTCCACAAACATAAAGCAGATGTGGCGTTTTTCTGTCCTTATGGTACAGAGAGCGACAAGTTTGCTTCCATCAAAAGTTCCGTAATAGTCCAGTCCGCTTAAATATACTGGGTCGTGAAGTGTCTTTCTGAACGACTCTGTTCCCTCGGCAGAATAATCCGGAGATTCGTATTCACAAAAAACCTTCCATGCAAGAGAATGTGCTTCTGGAATCTCTGTTTTAGTAAGTTTTCGTATGCAAAATGATGATTCTGAATTGTCACCTTTCATTTTATTTTTCTCCATAACAAAGCCTATTATATATTTCTTCAGCATCCAAGACTTTTATTTCGTTTCTTTGATATTTGATTTCGTCCATTTTTCCCATCTACCTGTTCTTCTCCAAAATCCTCAGGCCGTCCTCGATTTCATACCCCAGAACTTCCTGAATCTTCTGGAAATTCTTTTTCTTGTGAAGCGCGTCGAGGACTTTCAACAATTCCTTCTTGCCGTGTTTTTGTATGAAAAGAGCCATTGCCCTTATGGCGTTTGTTTCTTTGCCCAATGAGTAAAAGCCCTTTTTGCAATCATAAAGCTCGTCGCATTCATAGCAGCCGTCAAGGCCTTTTTCTTTGCAGCAGGCTGTGTTGGGGCATACGCCGTCTGGGGAACAGGTCGCGAACGAACAAGTGTTGTAAATTGTCCTGCACGAACCGCACCAGGCCGTAAGAAAACAGTGATTGCAGGAAAGCCCGCAGCAGGCAATCTGGTCTACGCCTTTTTTTGCCTCCTGACACAACTTGTTTTTGATTCGACGCATTGCTTCCACGTGCATAATCCAGTGGCGGGAAAATGGCATCTGTATCAAGCCTTTTACATTTTTACCGCACCAGAAATCAATCAGCCAGGAAGCAGAATCGCTGTCACTGACGCACTTGCCTGCAATAAG
>JAILEY010000084.1 GCA_024687165.1 Treponema sp. | reverse complement strand
TAATTGTATAAGCTATTTATGCAGTAATGGGTAGTGTATGTTAAAAAATGGTAGTGAGAGTAAAGTTAGGTTTTCAATCGGTTTTAAACTTGCAGTAATCATTGGATTTATTGTTCTTGTGTCCCTTGGTGCTGTTACTATTTTGAACAGTATTCTTGTCGGTCAGGACGTTCAGGTTACGGCTGAAGAGAATAATCTGTCTACAAATTCCCGCGCTGCAAGTACTGTTAATGATAAACTTTCAACAGTTCGTTCTAATGTTTTCCAGTTACTAGATCTTGTTGGTGTTGTAACTGGAGGTAAGTCTTCAAGTCTTGCAAAGCAGTCAGAAGCATTCTTCTTTGAACGTAATCCTGATATTGCATTTGTATATGTTATTTCTGCAAAGAGTGTAGAGCGTGTACAGGGTACTGATATTCGTTTTACTAACGGCCAGTTCTTTATTTCAAATGAAGCAGATGTTTCTTCTATTGAAACCTTCATTAAAGTTGATGCACCTTATATAGAAAAATCATGTCTTGGAGAAACTCTTTCTCTTAATATTTCTCCTTTCCTTGGTGTTCCTTCTATGGCACTCCTTTTTCCGTATTCAGAAAACGGATATGAGCAGACTTGTATAATCGGTTTCTCAACTGAAGGAATTGGTGATATTCTCGGTGCAAATTCAATGAATACTACTTTCATGATCAATCATGAAAATCAGCTTTTGTCGCATCCGTATTCAGATAGAGTTCTTTCCGGTGAAAGCCTTGAAAATTATCCTCTTGTTCAGCTGATGAGAAAGAATAATGAGAATAATGAAGACAGCCGTCAGGTTCCGTTTAAGGTTAAGGATGAAAAAGGTAATTATGTTTCATATTATGGAGCATATAAAAAACTTGATTTTGCTGATATCGTTGTTCTTACTACTGTAGATCTTGACTCTGTTCTTCAGGGCGTAAGAAATACCAGAAAAAATAATATTTACCTTACACTTTCAGTTTTCTTTGTTTCGATTATATTTATTCTTATCTTTTCTAAGCTTGCAATTTCACGTCACCTTAAAAAGCTTTCTTTTGCTGCTAATGAAATTCAGTCCGGAAACTTTGATGTTGACATGATTAATAGAATGAACATGAAGCGCGGAGATGAAATCGGTGTTCTCTCTCGTTCTACAAAAGCTGAAATCGGATTCTTGAATACCTTCAGTAAGTTTACAAATAAGGGTGTTGCTAAAGCTATTGCACGAAATGAAATTGACTTTGAGCCTCATCTTAAAGATATTACAATCTTCTTCTCTGATATCCGCGGATTTACTGCAATTTCAGACGGATTTAAAAATAAATTCGGAAATGATTCTCCGCGTGAAATCATCGGGTTCTTGAATGACTACATGAGCCGAATGTGTGAATGTATCTTCTTGAGCGGCGGAAACGTAGATAAGTTTGAAGGTGATGCCATCATGGCTGTATGGGGAATTCTTCGTGATGATAATATCGATTATGAAAAGCTCCCTGAAAATGATCCAAAAAGAATTGAAGCTGAAAAAATCCATATGCAGCATGTTCGTGAAGATGCAATCAATGCATGTAAAGGTTCGATTGCAATGCGTTATTCCCTCATGCAGTACAACAAGGATGCAGCAGCCTTTACAGAAGCTCATAAAAATGAACCTCGTGCACAGTATAAGCCTCATATTAAAATTGGACGCGGTTTGAATACTGGACGCGCAACAGCCGGTATCATGGGTTCAAAAGACAAGATGGAATATACTGCCATTGGAGATGCCGTAAACTTTGCAAGCCGTACCGAAGCTTCAAATAAGCCTTGTGGTACAGATATGCTTATCACTCAGGATACATACGACCTTCTTAAGATGGATTATATCCGTTGTAAGGAAAATAATTTTACTCTTAAACCTGAAAATGAAATTAATGAAATCGTTGTAGAAATGATTCCGGTAGAATTTGAAGTTAAGGGAAAGGGCGCTCAGCACTTTTATGGTGTTGTTAATATGCCTAACTTCGATATTGAAGAATTCTTCAGACAGGGAAATCCTGATTTTAAGGCTGATCCTGACTGTATAAAGGCTGTTGGAAAAACAGGTCCTAAGACTTTGAATGAAGTACGTGTAATGCTCGGCATTGATATTCCAGAATTTGACAAGGTTAATTTGAATGAAGAAGAGAACAAAATCCAGGTTAAGCAGTGATATAACTCTGGTCTTTCTGCTTTCAATTGTCATCTGTTTTGTTGGTGCTGCAGTAAGCCTGGATCTTTTTTACGGAAATTTTACTCAGTCTCTCTATAAGCTTAACGAAGAGCCAATTGCTACAATTACTTTCAAGTATAAAACAGCTCAGAGAAAATTCCTCGGTAAGTCTCTCTGGGACAGATTGAAGCAGGAATCACCTGTTTATAACGGCGACACGATTCACACATCAAATCTTTCTGAAGCTACAATCTGGTTTGAAGACGGAAATGTAATGGAACTGGGCGAAAATACAATGGCTCAGGTATTCCTCAATGATAAGAAAGATAAAGGCCTTAAAACTGAACTTTTTGAAGGTGATGCTTTTATTGATTCGACATCTGCAAAAAATAGTGCAGTGCTTTCAAGTAACGGTGTTGAAGTTGTTGTCGGTTCGGGTTCTTCTTTAAGTGCAAGTAATTCTGAAGAGGGCGGCGTTTCACTTCAGGTTGTTTCAGGTACTGCATCTGTTGATGGAAGCACAATTTCTCAGGGTGATCAGGTTAATGTTGATCCTTCTAAAGCAATTACAACAGCTCAGATTTCTGTTCAGCAGCCAAAAACAAATTCAAAGATTCTTTATCATACTGTTGAAGATGCAAAGGTTTCTTTTAACTGGACTGCATTTAATGTAAAAGAAAATGAATCTGTTGTTCTTCTTGTTGCCGAAGATAAGGATTTTAAGAAGGTTGTAAATCAGGTTACTGTAACAAATATTTCAAATCTTAATGTATCGCTTAAATCAGGCGTATATTACTGGAAAGTTTTTGTTCAGGATAATGATAATAAATCTGTAATTTCATATTCTTCAGGAAGACTTCAGGTTATCCAGTCTCTTCCACCAAAATTGATTACTCCTGTTCCAGATTATGAATATTCATTCCGTGTTAAAAATCCGGCTGTAAGATTCATCTGGTCTGATACACCATTTGCAACTTCATATAAACTTGTAGTTTCAAAAAACAGAGACTTGAGCAATCCTGTTATAGAACAGAGATCTTCATCAAGTTCTTCAATAATTTCAACACTTAATTCAGGCGTTTACTTCTGGCAGGTAACTCCATATTACAGTGTTAATAAAGCTGGATTTGAAGCTCCTTCAGAAGTTGGAAGATTCTCTATCTCAAAGAAGGGCAGCTTAAGTCCTGCATTGCTTTATGTTCCTTCTGCAGCGGGCTTTGTAAATACAGATCCTCAGGGACGTGTAACTACATTCTCATGGAAAAATGAACTTGAAGCCGCAAACTATATTTTCAAGATTTCTTCAAATGAAGATATGCGCTCTGCCGTAGTTACAGAAAATGTTTCCGGAAACTTCTATAAGTTTGATCCTTCAAAAACAACTCTTGCAGACGGAAAATATTACTGGTCTGTTTCTTACCGCGACACGGAAGATAACGTTTCTCCTGTATCTGAAGTGCGCGAATTCTACGCACATAAAGGTGAACTTAATCAGTATACAATTGAACCTCAGGATAATTATTACGTTGCACAGAGCCTTCTTCCTGATACAAAATTCACATGGAAAAAGAGCCTTACAGAAAACTTTGTAACGGAATTCCAGGTTTCAACGACACCTCAGTTTGATACTCTTGTTGTAGGCGAAGAAAACGGAAAGCTTAGTGCCCAGTGTTCAATTCTTCCAATCGGTGAATATTACTGGCGAATTAAATCAGTTAATAAATCAAACGGCATGGAAATGGTAACGTCTCCAAAGAAGCTTAATGTTCTTGGACCTTTGCCTAAAGCTGAACTTGTTGCACCGACATATCGTGCAGTTGTAAGGGAAAATATGCCTTATGAGTTTAAGTGGAATCCTGTTGAGGAAGCTGATTTCTATAAGTTCTTCCTGTACCGTGCAAGTGATAATTCTCTTGTTCATGAAGATACTGTTTATGGTAATTCACTTAAGCTTGAAATGTACTCTTCAAAGTTTATTGATAAAGCTGAGTACCGTTATGAAGTTCAGGCAAGAGCTATGGCTGTTCCTGGTGTAAGAAGCCGTTTCTCTGGACAGATGGCATCCCGCTCATTCAAGCTGATTAAACTTAAGCCTGTTGAAGTTGTTGCTCCTAAAAAGGGTGCTGTAATTGACGGTTATGAAGCAATTAAAAGTCCTTCTGTATTAAAATGGTCTGCCGTTGATTCCCTTAAGAAGGCACAGGTTGTTGTTTACAGAAAGATTGAAGTAAAAAAAGCCTGGAAGAAATATGAAGACTGGGAGCCTGTAATTACAGTTCCGTCTGATGAAAATATGGCTGCAGGTAAAACAGTTGCTCCAAATGAAATTCTTCTTGATACTACAGACGGTCTTGAGCCTGGGCAGTACAAGATTATTGTAAACGCAATTACTTATGATGATATCGATATCTCAAATACTGATGAAAAGAATATCTGTTACTTTACGATTACAGAAATTCCTCCGCTGCCATCTTCAAAGAAGGTTAGTGCAACTCCGGAAAGCTTTGACGCAGATTATTTGAGAAACCTGAAGAATCCTAGATCTCTCCGTCTTACATGGGATAAAGTAAGCGGTGCAACGGATTATGAAGTTGTGGTTTTCAAAAACAAGAAGCTTTTCTTAAATCAGCGTCTTAAGGACACAAAGATTGAATTTGATGTTTCTGTTCTTGAAAATGGAAAATTCACATGGACTGTTGAAGCCCTTAATATTGACAAAAACAGGAAGGGTGAACTTAAAGTATTTAAACGCGGTATTCCGGCAGAAGGAAAATTTGTAGTAGATGTTCCGGCTGCAGGAAAATCAAGCGGAAAGAAAATAAAGGGTGGGTATGGTACTACAAAGAAGCGAAAGTAGAAAAATCCTGCTTTTTATAGCAGTTCTGCTTTTAACGGTCAGCTCAGTTTTCTCAAAGGAAGAGACTGCTCAGGAAGAAAAGAAAGATGTTTCTGATGAGTGGCAGATTCTTGAATGGGATAACAGTGCAAATGATTATGTTCTCAAATATCAGATAAACATTGAAGAGTATAATTACAAAAAGAATGTTTATAAAAATGTTCGCGTACTGGAAACAGAAAGCAATACATGCAGAATCAAGATTGATCCGATGCTTCCTCCTGGATTTTACCGCTACAATGTTGCCGCATATAACCTTATCGGTAATCTTGAAGAACCAAGCGAATGGATTGACTTTACGATTTATGTAGCACATCAGCCTGAAATCTCCGATGTAAGCGTTAATGTAAATAAATCTTCTACAATCTATTATGAAGAAGTTAACGATGGTCTTGTTACGATTGAAGGTAAGAACCTTTTTGACAAGCAGGCTTTTGTTGAAAATTCTAAAGATATTGAATCGATTAAATTCACTGAATATTTCCTTGAAAATCAGAAGAATAGTGAAAATTTTATTCCCCTTGAATTTACAGATCATGACAGTAAGAAAAACAGTTCTGCATTGTTCTTAATTGACTACGAAAATATCGACGTTGGTACATATTATTTTGTTGCACGTGATGCCAGTGGACTTGAATCAGAGCGTTCTTCGGATAATATGCTTACAATCCGCTATAAAAAGCCTGTTGACTTTGATATCAGCGGTGGATATCAGGTTCCTGTAGTTCTTCTTGATGACAATGTTTGTGAAAAATATCTTAATTCAAAAGCATTCCCTCTCAGTATTTATGGAAAGGCTGTTTTAATTCCACCAAGCATTTTTATGTGGGGAAAACATAAGAATTATTATCTTGGATTTGGAATTGATGTTTCCTATACTTTCATGACTGCAAAATATGATTCTTATACTGTTAACGGAAACCTTCTTGGTGCTTATTTTAGTCCTTTTGTATATCAGATTCCGTTTAAGAGTAAGGTTACAGGCAGAATCTGGAGCTGTTTTGAAATGAGTGCGGGACTTGGTGTTGAAACCTTCTTGAATTATAAGTTCCACTTCGGCCATGGAATTGAATCAGAACCTTTGAACAGCCTTAATCTTGGTGTAAAGGTATCTCTTGCATATCAGATTTTTATTGGAAACCGTCTTTTCATTGAACCGAACGTAAGCGTTTCATATGCGCTGTTGAGTGACATGAAATTCCTTCTTTCACGTCCTGGTGTATCGGTTGGATGGAAATTCTAAAATTCTGATATCTGTTGATTGAAAAAGTTATTTTTGGTATTTTTTATCTATGAAACAAAGTGTAAGTGATTATTCCTACGAATATAAAAAAGCTAAGCAGGCAAAGATAACAAGAATTTCAGCTGCATGTGTAATCTGTTTTATTTTTCTTTCCCTGTTTTTCAGATTTTTTCTTTTTCCGGTTAGTTTAAAAACTTCTTCAATGGAATCAAGTCTTCCAAAGGGATCTGTCGTTTTTGTCTGTCCGATGATTCAAACTCCTTCAAGAGGACAGGTTGTTTATCTTTCAAGAATGGATAATGAAAACGTATCCTTTCTGCAGAGAATTGTAAATAATTTTGTTAAATTTTTTACGCTTCAAAAGGTTCAGCTTTTCGGTGCTTCAGACCGTATGAGTGGAAGTGAGAGCCTTCGTCGTGTTGTTGCAGTTCCAGGCGATACAGTCTGCATGAAGGATTATATTCTTTATGTAAAACCTGTAAAGCAGACTCAATATCTTTCTGAATTTGAAGTTTCTTCAAAGGATTATGAAGTAAGCGTTTATTCTGTTCCGGTAGAATGGGCTGGTCTAGGAATTTCTGGAAATTTTGACAACAAGATTCTTGGAAAAAATGAGTATTTTGTTCTTGCAGATAACCGTATTGAAGGAATCGATTCCCGCGTATATGGAGTTGTTGATGCTTCAAGAATTAAGGGTGTTGCAGTCTGGAAATTTTTCCCGTTTAATAAAATGAAGCTTTTGTAAATGGCTTATTCACTTTACTGCCATATTCCTTTTTGTGTTTCAAAATGTCTTTACTGTGATTTTTTCAGTCTTCCGTGCTGCAATGTATCGGAAGATTATTTGAATTGTCTTCTCAAAGAGATTGATTTTTACAAAAATAAATTTTCAATAGATCACTTTAGAACTGTTTATGTCGGAGGCGGAACACCAAGCCTTCTTTCAGCACATCAAATAGAGCTTCTGCTGAATTCTGCAGTTTCTACAGAAACAATTGAAGTCACAATGGAAATGAATCCTGAATCACTGACAGAAGAAAAATTGCAGTCTTTCAGTAATTCTGGCGGAAACAGACTTTCTCTGGGTATTCAGTCATTTAACGATAAAGCTCTTGAAACAATCGGCAGAGTATGCCGGTCAAAGCATGCTGAAAAAGCTCTGGATATAGTAAAAAAAGTCTGGAACGGAAGGCTTAATCTTGATGTCATTGCAGGTCTCCCGGATCAGAGCGATGATGAATTTCTTTTGTCGCTTGAAAAAATCCTTTCTTATAATCCTGATCATGTTTCAATGTATACTTTGACAGTTGAAGAAGAAACTCCGCTTTATTCAGAAATTGAAGCAAACCGCATAAAATTTGATTTTGATGATGCTGACCGTCAGTGGCTTTTGGGACGCGAAATTCTTTTTAAAAAAGGTTTTACTCAGTATGAGGTTTCTAATTTTTCCTTGCCTGAGGCTGAATGTCTTCATAATTTAACCTACTGGAACCTTGAAAATTATATTGGTGTTGGTGCAGGGGCTTCCGGTTCAGTTTATGGTTCTTGCGGTGAAAGGTGGGCTAATAAAAATGATGTTGATGCTTACGTAAAAAATATTTCTGCGCTAAAGTTTGATTCTGTTTCTGAAAGAGAAGAGTTACCTGTAGAAACACAGGAGTTTGAATTTCTTATGATGGGGCTTAGAAAGGGAAGCGGAGTTAATTCTGCAGAATATAGCAGACGTTTTTCTTCTGTTGCCCCATGGAACGGGAATCTTGACTCAAGGCTGAATTTTCTTGCGGAGAGAATCAGCAGAAAAGAGGAACCGGATGGATCTGCAGATTATTTTCTTGATAAGAATCAGATCTTGTTTTTAAACAAAATTCTTCTTGATTTATAAAATTCTATTGACTTAAAATGTAGAAATGTTCATAATATAGGAACTTATTATAGTAAGGAGTTCTATTGTGCCTTGTGGAAAAAAAAGAAAGCGCGCTAAAATAGCCACACATAAGCGTAAGAAGAAGCTTAGAAGAAATCGCCATAAGAGTAAGTAAGTTAATCCTGTAACGTGCAGGGTTGCTAAATATTCAAAAGGCCTTTTTGAAGAGACCGCGGTTGTATAGACTGACTGCGGTCTTTTTTTTTATGCAGTTTATAATGATAGTTTGTTAAATGATTTTACAGAACATAAACTCTCCTGAAGATTTAAAAAAACTCAAAGCAAAACAGCTTCCTGCTCTGGCTCATGAAATCCGTGAAAAGATAATTGAGGTTGTCGGACAGAACGGCGGTCATCTTGCAAGTAATCTTGGTGTTGTTGAACTTTCGATTGCGCTGCACAGAGTTTTTGACAGCCCTCATGATGCTATTGTATGGGACGTAAGCCATCAGTGTTATCCTCATAAGATTCTTACCGGAAGATATAATAAATTTTCTACAATCAGAAAGAAAAACGGTATTTCAGGTTTTACAAAAATCCATGAAAGTGAACACGATTATTTTGACGCTGGTCATGCATCCTCTTCAATTTCATCAGCTTTAGGTCTTCTTGCTTCCTGGGATCTTCAGGGCAGAAAAGATAAAGTTGTTGCCGTTATAGGGGATGGAGCTTTGACTGGCGGAATGGCTTTTGAAGGCTTGTGTCATACAGGACAGCTTTCAAAGAATCTTATTGTAATAGTGAATGACAATCAGATGTCTATTGACCACAATGTCAGTTCTCTTTCGCGTTATCTTTCTACACTTACGATGACTTCAACTTATCAGGGCGTAAGGCATGGAATTGACAATGTTGTCAGAAAGATTCCGTTTATCGGCGGCTTTATCGGGAAATTTATTTTCAGAATTAAGCGCGGACTAAAGGGACTTCTTCTGTCAAATAATATTTTTTCAAATTTTGGCTTTGAATATGTAGGTCCACTGAACGGGCATGATATTTTTGAACTTGAGAAGGTTCTTAAGCGTGTAAAGAAAATTCCTCATCCTGTTGTAGTTCATATAACAACAAAAAAAGGAAAGGGATATTCTCCAGCAGAAAATAATCCGTCTGCATTCCATGGTGTTGGTCCGTTTAACACAAGCGATGGTGTTGTTGAAAAATTTGATACCGTAAGTTTTACAGAATGTTTCAGCAATAAGATTCTTGAGCTTGCAGAAAAGAACCCTAAAATCGTTGCAATAACTGCTGCAATGGCAAAGGGTACAGGGCTTGCGGCTTTTTCACGAAAGTTCCCAGAGAGATTTTTTGATGTTGGGATTGCGGAAGAACATGCGGTAACATTTGCCGGTGGACTTGCTGCAGGTGGAAGTATTCCTGTTGTTGCAATTTATTCAACTTTTATTCAGCGCAGCATTGATCAGATTATTGAAGATATTGCACTTCAAAATAGACATGTTGTTATAGTTTTGGACAGAGCAGGTGCTGTACCGGAGGATGGTGAAACTCATCAGGGAATTTTTGATATTTCTCTTTTGCGTCCGATTCCAAATCTAACACTTATGACATGTGCAACAAAAGCGGATCTTGAAAAGTGTATGGATTATGCAGTTTCTGCAGAAGGTCCTGTTGTAATCCGCTGGCCTAAAATGACTTGTTCGTCCGATCTTCTTCCATTTGAATCTCCTGCTGATACAGGCAAGGGTGTTTTTGTTTCTGCAGAAGATTTTGATCCGTCTTTGTCAGTCAGTCTTCTTGAAAAAAAGAGAGTTAAGAAAATTCTTCTTGTATGCACGGGCAGTATTTTTACAGAAACACTTCAGGCTGCGCGTTTGCTTTTAAGAAAGAATATCTGGGCAGATATTTTTTCAGCAAGATTCCTTAAGCCTTTTGATTCAGAAGGATTTGTTGAGCTTGCTTCTAAATATAACGCGGTTCTTTTCGTTGAGGACGGTGTTAAAACAGGTGGATTTGCTGATTATGCTGAAGGAATTTTTAGAAAATCTCCTGAAGCTAAAAAAATTAAAACAAAGGTTCTTGCTTTCCCGGACCGATTCTCTCCTAATGGTACAAGAGAACAGATTCTTGATGAAGCAGGATTGAGTTCTCAAAAAATTTCAGAAAGTGCATTCGAGGTTCTATGATTTTATCTCTTCATAACAGAAAAATTGAAACATCTTTACCGGCTTTTATAATGGGAATTGTAAATTGTACACCGGACAGTTTTTTTGCAGAAAGCCGCGGTGGGGTTGAAAGGGCTCGCTCTCTTATTGAACAGGGCGCAGATCTTCTTGATCTTGGTGCTGAATCTACTCGTCCGGGCAGTGAATATGTTTCAGTAGAAGAAGAAATTTCCCGCCTTATTCCGGTTATAAAAGAAATCAGAAAATTTTCAGATATTCCGATTTCAGTTGATACAAGAAAAGGTGAGGTTTTTAAGGCCGCATTTGACGCTGGTGCAGATATTCTTAATGACATAAGCTCTTTTGAAGATTCACCTGAACTTGCATCTTTTGCAGCGGAAAAAAAGATTCCTGTTATTTTAATGCATAAAAGAGGAATCCCGTCTGACATGCAGAAGAATACAGAATATTCAAACGTATTTGATGAAGTTAACGGATATCTTGAATCACGTGTAAAATTTGCGCTTGATGCAGGTATCGAAAAAGAAAAAATTATTGTAGATCCTGGAATCGGATTTGGAAAAAACATGGAGCAGAATTATGAGCTTGTTTCCCGCTGTGGAGAATTGTGCGGCGGAAAATATATGGTGCTCATGGCTCTTTCAAGAAAAAGATTTCTCAGGGATTCATGCGGACTTTCAACTGCAGAAGAGAGCCTTATTCCGACTGTTGCAGCAAATATTCTTTCTGTAGAGAGAGGCGCTTCAATGGTTCGTGTGCATGATGTTGCTCCTTGTAAAGAAAGTCTTGCTGTGTTAAAATATACCAGTTCCTATGAGTCAGTTTGAAGTTTTAAGAAGAATATATGATTTTATCCGTCCAATATTAGATATTGGTGTTTTAACATTTCTTCTTTATAAAGCATATGAAATCATAATCCGTACAAACGCAGTTCAGCTCATTAAAGCAGCATGTGTTGTTGTTATCGGTTATGTGCTTGTCCTTGTATTTCAGCTTAAAACAATGCTCTGGCTTTTTAACGTAATTGCACCGGGACTTCTTATGGCTTTTGCAATCGTTTTTCAGCCTGAACTTAGAAAAGTTTTCCTTAAACTCGGACAGACTGAATGGTTTACTTTTGGAAGCCGTGCAAAGCATTCTTATGTCGATGCAGTTTTGATTGCTGCAGAAATACTTTCAAATCAGAAAAGAGGAATGCTTGCTGTTTTCATGCGAAAGACAAAGCTTGACAACATAATCGGTACAGGCACAAAGCTTAATGCAGATCTTTCTTCAGGACTTCTTGTAACAATTTTTGGTCATAATACTCCGCTTCATGATGGTGCATGTATTATTCAGGGCGGCAAAGTAATTGCGGCCGGCTGCTTTCTTCCGTCAAGTGAACAATACGATATTAAAAAGACTTTCGGAACAAGACATCGTGCAGCACTTGGACTTAGTGAAGTAAGTGACAGTGTTGTTCTTGTAGTCAGTGAGGAAACAGGAGCCTACAGTCTTGCATATGACTCAAAGCTTCATTATGACCTTTCCCTTGAACAGATGACAAAGATTCTTGAAAAACAGCTTGAAATTACACCCGATCAGCAGGTAATTGAGGATACAATAGATGAACATAAAGCCAATAGTTGAAAAAGTTTCCAAAAACTGGCCTGTAAAAGTTATCTGTTTTGTTCTTGCAGTTGCCATTTATTTTTTCTATCAGGTTTCTTTGCTTGAATCAAAAAGCTTCGTTCTTCCTCTTGAAATAAAAGCTTCGGGAACTGTAGTTCCTGTAAATGGTCTTGAAAAGCATAAATCTGTAAAAGTAACAGTAAGAACAAAATCAAACAGAATAGACTCAATTTCAGAAAGTGATTTTAAGGCTTATATTGACCTTACTCCTTATACAAAAAACGGAAACATTAAAATTCCTGTTATTATTGAACCAAGTGATAAGGCACTTCTTCTTGAGCCTCTTGAAATTACCGTTTATCCGTCAAATCTAAAACTCAAAATTGAAAACAAAAAAACAAAAACTGTCCGCATTCAGCCGTCTGTAATCGGAATTCCTGCATACGGATTCAGATATACATCGATTTCCTGTGAGCCGAATGCAGTTACAATCAGTGGACCTGCCTCTTTTGTTGATAAAATCGATTTTATGCCGCTTCCTTCGCTGAATATTGACGGATGTGCAGAAACTGTTACAAAGGTTAATAAAGTAATCAATACAAATTCCTATATTTCTGTTCTTGATGATAACCTGGTCCGTGTTTCTGCTGTAGTCATTCCGCAGGAGATGGTTCGTGAGGTTAAAAATATTCCTGTTGAATTTGACGGTCTGAAAGAAAATCTTGTAATCGAAGAAAAAAATATTTCTTGTGATTCAGTTCTTGAAGGAAATGTCCTTGATCTTGATTCAATTAAGGATGGAAATGTTAAAGCTGTTGCTGACTGTTCTTTCATAGAAATGCCTGGTGAATACGAGCTTTCTGTTTTGATTAATGCTCCAAAAAAAGTAAGCGTTTCAAGTCAGTCTGTATCAAAAATTAAAGTGCATGTTCTTGAACGTCCTTTAGAACCTGCAGTTGAAGAGCTGGTGGAATAAAATGACTTACGGCATCGGTTGTGATATTGTAAAGGTTTCTCGTTTTGAAAAATGGGTCAGCGGAAATTTGATTGACAGATTTTTTAATCAGAATGAAAAAATTTCTGATTCTGCTTCGACGCTGAGAAAATGTGAATATTATGCGGGACATTTTGCTGTAAAGGAAGCATTTTCTAAAGCACTTGGAACAGGAATTTCGGGCTTTGATTTGCGTGATGTGTACATTATTAAAGATGAGCTTGGAAAACCTGAGCTTATAGTTAAAGACAGGGCACAGGAGCTTCTGGAAAAAAAATGTGGCACAAATAGCCGTTTGCATGTTACACTAAGTCATGAAAAAGAATATGCAGTTGCATTTGTTCAGATAGAAAATTAATAAATAACAGACTGACGGAGATTCTTATGGCATACTCAAGTTCAATGAAAGACGGAACAGAAAAGAAACCTGCAATTTCATACTGGGCAAAAGAAGAAATTGTTTGTCCTGCATGTGGAAAGAAATTTAAGCAGGAAGTAATGCATCAGGGTGGAGGGAGAACTATTGCTGGAAAGCTTACAGATGAACTTCACCGTCTTTATGAACCTTCAAAAAAATATGGACGTGTTTATCCTTTGATTTATGAAATCGGCTGCTGTCCGCACTGTTTTACAGCACTTTTCTGGAAGGATTTTAAAGATATCCGCGATGCAGAAACCTGGGGACGCCTTATGCAGAATCAGGAGAAGCGTCTTTCAATGGTAGAAAATATTTTCCCGAACTTTAATTTAAGATTTGAACGAAATCTTTATGACGGAGCTGCGATGTATTATTTTGCAATCCTCTGTTATGAAGATGTTGATATTGCATATGCACCAACCTTTAAGAGAGGACAGCTTTGTCTAAGGCTTGCATGGCTTTGTCAGGATCTTGATGCAGCATGCCCAAAGCATAATTTTGATTATATTGCAGAAGTATTTTATAGAAAGGCTTTGTTTTTCTATCAGCAGACTTTGATTAATGAAACCGGCCGAATTGAATCAATTGAAGTAGTAAATAATTTTGGACCAGACACTGATAAAAACTACGGATATGACGGTGTAATTTATTTAAGCGGACTTCTTGAATATAAATACGGCCAGCGTGAAAATCAGGGCTTAAGACTTAAGAAGCTTGAAGAAAGCAAAAAAGCAATTGCAAGAATTTTCGGTCTTGGAAAATCAAGTAAATCAAAACCGGGTCCATTGCTTGAAACTGCACGAGATCTTTACGATAAGCTTGCTGCGGAACTTTCTGATAATAACGTTTTCTCAGATGACGATGAATAATATCCTTCTCACTGTTTCTTATGATGGAACTGATTTTTGCGGATGGCAGCGTCAGGATAAAGCAGATGATGGAAATCCTGTTAGAACTGTTCAGGGAGAAATTGAAGCTGCCCTGGAAAAAATGTTAAAGGTTCCTGTGAAGCTTTATGGAAGCGGCAGAACTGACAGCGGTGTACATGCAATGGGTCAGTGTGCAAATTTTTATTCACCTTCAGATAAAATCCCGCCGGAAAATTACATACGAGCTTTAAATGGTCTTCTTCCGCCTGATATCCGCATAATGGAAGCTTGTGGCGTTGATGAGAAGTTTAATTCAAGATTTAATGCAACGTCGCGTGTTTACAGATATTTCATTCAAACTGTTAAACCTTCTCTTGCAAGTGAAAGCAGATACAGATGGTATCTTCACTACAGGCCGGATATTGAAGTCCTTAATTCCATGTGTTCTCATTTGCGCGGTGAAATAGATTGTGCAACTTTTGCAGCGGCCGGAGACAAAAGCCTTTCAACAAGCCGCTATATTGATGATGCTTTTTTTTACTGGGATAAAGTAAATCCGGATCTTCTTGTTTTTCAGATTGAAGCATCTTCTTTTTTGTGGAAGATGGTCCGCTCTTTGACAGGCACTTTAATTCAGTCTGAACAGAAGGGAAAAGATTCTGCTTATTTTAAAAGCATTCTTGAAAGCTGCGACAGAAAAAATGCAGGGGTAACAGCTCCACCTACGGGCCTGTTTTTATATCAGATAAAATTTGACGGTATCAGAAGACATGTATAATCAGATTGATGATGATTTAACGGTCGCAGGACAGGAGATTCCTGTTGAAGATGCTGCGTTTTATTTGAGTAAAGAAGGACCGTTTGCGCATTCAAGTACAAATTATGAAGAGCGTCCTTGTCAGATTGAACTTGTAAAAAAAATAATGCAGTCCTTTAATGAGTCTAAAATCGGTGTGTTTGAGGCAGGAACCGGTGTCGGTAAAAGTTTTGCCTATCTTATCCCTTCGATTTTGTGGGCTGTAAAAAATAAAGAGCGCGTCGTAATTTCAACAGGTACAATCAACCTTCAGCACCAGATTTTTGAGAAGGATATTCCTCTGGCCCAGAAAATTACCGGTAAGAAAGTTAAATCAATTTTGCTTAAAGGCAGACAGAATTATTTGTGCCTTAGAAAACTTGCTGATGCAGAAGCAGAAAAAGATCTTTTTACAGAAGATTCTGAAGTTTTTGACACAATCTACGAGTGGTCAAAAAATACAAAGGAAGGCTGTAAAAATGAACTTGATTTTGTGCCGTCTGACAGAGTGTGGTCAAAAGTCAACAGTGAAAGTGACGGATGTATGGGAGGTCGTTGTCCGTATCATGATGAATGTTTTGTTCAGAAAGTCCGCAAAGAGGCAAATGAAGCAAATATAGTTGTTGTAAATCATCATCTTTTGTTTGCAGATATTGAAAGCAGAATGAACGGTGCCGGTTATGAGGATGCTGCGGTTCTTCCTGCTTATAAAAGGCTCGTGCTTGATGAAGCTCATGGAATAGAAGACAGTGCCACAAGCTTCTTTAGTGAAAGCTTTACGCGTTTTTCTTTAATGAAACAGATTAATCTTTTGTTCCGCGCTTATCACGGTTCATATTCCGGCTTCCTGGTGCAATCCAGTGCTGTTTCTGCTGCCGGAGATTTTTCTCAAAAGGCTCTTGAAGCTGTTGAAAGCATAAAGGATGCATTGCTTTTTCTTGATCAGACTGCGCTTCTTGTTTTAGATGAGGAGATGACTTTAAGAATTCATGAAAAAAATGAATCTATGCTCTGTGATCTTTTTGATGGTTTTTCAAGATTAAAAACAGCCCTTTGTTTGTTTACTGATGTAGCGGGTGAAGTTTTAGATAAGATTGATGAAAAGGATCAGGATTTACCGAGTGTCTGGGAATGTAAAACAGTGCTTAACAGAATTGCAGGATTTGCAGCTTTGTGTACAAAATTCTGCACATGGTCAGAACATTGCGAAGATGTATTTTGGTTTCAAAAGATTAAGATTCCGCCTAAAACACCAGGGGAAGATTTCCTTGTTTTCATGCAGTTTGTTGAGACCCCACTTGATATTGCACCGATGATGAATAAAGGTGTTTTTGAGCCGCTTGAAACTGTAATCTGTACAAGTGCAACTTTGCGCACTGAAAATAACTTCGGATACTGGATGCGCAGAACCGGAGCTTCTTTTACAGTTCCAGAGCGTCTATTAACTGCTGATTTTGATTCTCCTTTTCCATACAGGCAGAATGTTCTTTTTGCAGTTCCAAATGATGCACCATTTCCAAACAGTTCGTATTTTCAAAGCTATGTTGAAGAAACATTACCGCGACTTATTTCTGCTTCAGGTGGAAGGACTCTTGTTCTTTTTACTTCGTATGAAAGCCTTAAGTATGCATACAGTTCCAGCCGTACATTTCTCGCAGAAAAAGGAATCAATCTTTTTAAACAGGGGGATGATGACAGATTCCGCCTCCTTGAAAGATTTAAGGAAGATACAACAAGCGTTTTATTTGCAACTGACAGTTTCTGGGAAGGAGTTGATGTTCCCGGCAGCAGTTTAACTCAGGTTATTATAGTAAAGCTGCCTTTTGCAGTTCCCAATGACCCTGTGTTTGCTGCAAGAAGTGAAGCAATTGAAAAAAAAGGCGGTTCTTCATTCATGCAGCTTAGTGTTCCTCAGGCAGTAATAAAATTCCGTCAGGGATTCGGACGTCTAATAAGAAGAGGCGATGATAAAGGTGTGATTGTTGTCCTTGACAGAAGAATCGTAGAAAATAAATACGGAAAAATGTTTACGAAAAGCGTTCCAATGACAAGAAGAATGAACAACTCTCTGTCATACATTCTTGATGCCATTGAAAAGTTTATTTAATCTCTTGATTTTCCGAAGAGATTAAGTAAAGAAAGGAAAATGTTGATGAAGTCAAGATAAAGTTCAAGTGCTCCGTAGATTGCAAGCTTTTTGAATGCATCTGAATCATCTGCTCTTTGTGCAGCACGGAGGATTTTCTGACTGTCTACGGCTGTAAGTCCCGTAAAAATTACAACTGTTGCAAGTGAAATAACCCAGTCAAGCATATCAAGTCTTGTTCTTGTAATCATTGTTACGATTGTGTTTACAAGAGAAACTACTACAATGCCGATAAGTGCCATAAGAAGATAGTGGCCGGCTCTTGCAAGGCTCTGTTTTGTAAGTGCACCGTACAATGCCATCAGAAGAAACATAACAGCAGTTGAAATAAAACTGTAAACAATCGAACTTTTGCTGAAAAGAATAAAAATGTAAGATATTGTCAGTCCGTTGATTGCTGCATAGGCTGTAAACATAAGGAATGCTGCAAAAACTGGAATTGTCCTTAATGATGCAGACAGTGTCCATACAAGCATGATTTCAATACCTGCAAGAATCAAAAATCCGTATCTTGTTCCCCAGACAAAATTTAAAAGCACTGGAATTCTTGCTGCAGAATAAGCTGCAACTGCACTTACAATCAATGCGAAACACATCCAGAGATATGTTTTCATCAAAAAGATTCTCTTTTCATCGATTGACGGCCTGAAGAGCGATGTTGAGTTTACCATTTTTTAATCTCCTTTTTTTTTATTTTTCATCTTCTTCTTTTTTGAAGAGGAAAATGTCTTTTACTTTTACATTAAAGGTTGCATCAAGTTCCTTTGAAGTTGACGATTCGCTTACAAGAGGAACTGTGAAGGAATAAGAAGCAGGTTCATATCCTTCGCATGTTACTTCAACAGTAAACATGAATTTTTTGTTTATTCTTTCTTCTGCGGCAGACTGTGGAGCAACCCAGAATGAATAGCTTCCTGCCGTTGCCTTGTAAGTCTGGCATGGATTCGGCCAGGTTTCGTCCATCATAGATGCATTTTCGCCCTCAAGCTTAAGAGTTACAAATGCATTCGGCATCGGTTCAAATGTAAGACCGTCAAATACGTTTCCAACAACAGTAGGAAAGTTGAATTCTGCCTTGCCCGGTGTTGTTGAACCTGCATGTACTGCAGCATGATATGGTCTTTTTGCAGCATTAACTAAACGCATGCCTTCAATACAAAGCTTATCAATATCTACGGAAATCTGGTTGTTCTCGCTTAACATATTAGCATTATGAGTAACACCTCGTCCGCTTACAACATAACGCGGTGCAATCCTGTTGAGTACATAACAGACTGTGTCCATCCTGCAGTTCTGACAGTCGCAGGAAAGCCATGTTTTTTCATGTGATTTAACCTGATCGTAAAGTGCATTTACATGTTCTACAACATATTCTTCCATTACATTGTGAATGTTTGCCATAATCCCAGCTCCAAAAAATATTCTATATATAAGTATAATCTATCAATGGCGATTTTTCAACTTTTATGCTATAATGAAGAAAATGCAGATGAAATGGACAATTGTATTGCTTGTTTTTGCTTTTATTTCCTGTAACGCAAATGATAACAGCGGTCGGGATGATGAGGGTACTTTAAGAAATACATCCAGAATGCTGGACTCAAAAAATGAATGGACTCAGCCGCTTGAAACTCTTCCTGCAGCAAAACAAAAGGGAAAAGTTGATGGAATATCTGGTTCTGTTTCTGTAAATGCAGACAATGTTTTTCTTTCGGGTAAAGATTCACAGCTTAAAGGTGTTTTTCCGCGCATAAATGGTTTTACGGGAATTGATGATTCTTTATTTGATGATGAAGCTTATAAAATCATAAAAAATGTTGCAGAAGCCTTCGTTGAAAATTCTTCAATTGAACCATATATGAGCAGAGATTCGATTCATGCGCTTGTTGTTTTTAAATATGATCTTGAGAATATGTTTGGCGATGCTGAATTTTCTTCATACGTTCTTGGAGAGCCTTTTAAGGGGAACGATTTTTATGAATGTCCGCTCAGACTGTATTTTAAATCAGAAATAAAAGATGAAAAAAAAAGATTTGATGATGAACTTCATCTGGACCTAAAGTTTTCCATGAAGAAAACAGATTCCACCTGGAGAATTTTTAAAATTGAATTTATGCAGAATTAAAAAGGGGAAGGTATTATGTCAGAACAGCAGGAACTTACAGGAATTGAACGCGAGCTTGTTATTCAGTATTTGAGGGATGATAATGTTCCTCTTACTGTAACTCTTGAAGAAAAACCTTCCATGGCAGAAGTTGATTTTGATCAGGAAAAAACTCAGCTGCCGGATGAAGAAAAGAGAATTCCTGCGAGTGCAGTTTTCCCGGTTGCAATTAAAGCGGATCAGATTTCTGTTTTGAATCAGGGAATTATCCTTTTGAAAAATCAGGCAAGAACTGTTCAGCCGTTTTTGGGAAAGCAGGTAAGGGTGCAGTTTTATTTTAATCACCTTGGCCTTTATTTTATAACAGAAATGAAAGAGTGTTCAAAAGGACTTGCGCTTGTTGTTCCTGCAAAAATCTACAGAATTCCCGATGTGACTCCTAAAGTTGATTATGATTTTACTGGTGAGCTTTGCTATGAAGTTGAAAATTCTATTGTAAAAATTGACTGTCTTCCTCTTGCGGGCTATAAGATTTTTACACAGCCTAAATGGGGGGACATCCCGGATCAGAATCAGATTGAAGCAAAAAGCCTTCTTGAAAGATTTGTGAATGAAGTAAAATCCGGTGAAGCATCTCCTGTTGGAAACGGACTTCAGCTTTTAACGATTGTAAAATATTTGTGTGAAAGAAAAAAGTATGAATCTCCGGAAGCAGTTCAGGGAAGAATCAAGCCTTTCAATATGATTTATGTTGATGATAAGCGCATTGTCCTGGCCGCTGGGGAAGGTACAGAAGAGCTTTCTGACAGCTTTGATTATAACATCATTCTTTCATTCTCAATTTCCGGGAACAAGATTTTTAAGAGAAGAGTTTCAATCGAGTGTTCTGTAGAAAACTCCTACATTAATGCCAATAATCCTCACGTAAAATGCTATTCATTAAAATACAAGGGCCTTAAGGAAGAGGATTACAGATTCATCTATGAAAGAATCACTGGCCGTTTTTTTGATCTGGCTTCCTGAAAAATGATTTAAAAAACTCTTTGAAGTTTTTGTTTTTCCTGCGTAAGAGTGCAGATTCTGAGTTTCCAAGAATTATTGCAGCCGGTTTGAGCATGTCTATGTTTTCACAGATGATTTTAATAATCACAAGAACTGGAACTGCAAGAACCATTCCGATAAATCCCCAGATGTAGCCCCACAGAGAAAGACTTACAAGAATAATGAACGGCGAGATTCCTAGTCCGCTGCCTTCAATTCTCGGTTCAATAACGTTTCCAAGCGTAAAGTTAATTAACAGAATTGCAATTGCTATAAAAATAACTTTTTCGCAGTCAGGATAGAACTGAAGAAGTGCAAAAATTGTTGTTATCATCCAGGAAAAAATCGAACCGAAATTTGGAATGAAGTTTAACACGAATGCAATGAATCCCCAGATAACGGCAAAATCCTGCCCGATAATTTTACAGCATGTAAAAACAAGAAGTCCGGTTAAAAGTGAAATACAGAATTTTATTGAAAGATAATGAGTAACTTCTGTAATTGTTTTCATCGAAATAAAAATGATTTTGTGACTGAGCTTATTGTTTGGAAATGCAATTTTAATTTTTACAGTCATATTTTTCATTTCGATTAAAAGGAATACAACAAGAAGTGCTACGATAAAAAATACTTTTGCGCCGGAAATAAGAAAGTTACTTACAGCAATTGCAGAGTTCTGTACAAAATTTCTTACTTCAAGAGATTTCCACAAGTTTGCTCCAAGCGACGAATCTTCATCAAACGGAATGTTCAGAAGTTTTGCACCCATCGTAAAAAGCTGAGTGAATTTTTCTTCGTACTTAGGGTATACGTTTAGTACGGCTTTTGAACTTATGTAAAGAAGATTTCCAACGGCAAAGCAGAGTGCGAGAACAAATACAACTGAAATCAGCACTCCCGCAATCCATGGAATCCCGATTGTGTAGAGTCTCTTTACCATCGGGTATAATACGAAGGAAAGAAGGACTGCTACAATAATCGGTAAGGTAAATGATGCTGTGATTTTTAAAAGTGCGGCACCCAGAACAATTGCAAAAAAGAAAAGTATAAGGAAGATTCCTTTTGAATATTTTTTTTGATCATCCATGAATGTCACACTCCTGAAAGTTATTTTTTAGAAGACTTGAAAACAGGGGAAGAAACATTTGTCTTTGGACCGATTTTGTCAAATCCGCAGAATGGAACAAGTGCTTCAGGAATTGTAATAGATCCGTCTTCATTCTGATAATTTTCAATGATAGAAAGCATTGCGCGTCCTACAGCGATTGCAGTTCCGTTAAGCATGTGAACGTATTTGTTCTTTCCGTCGTCGTCACGGTACTTTACGTTGAGACGGCGTGCCTGGAAGTCTGTACAGTTTGAAGTTGATGTTACTTCACCGTAATCCCCTTCAGGATGTGCTTCGTCTGCGCGTCCAGGCATCCATGCTTCAAGATCCCACTTGCGGTATGCAGGAGCTCCAAGATCGCCTGTACAAGTATCAACTACATGGAAAGGAATACCAAGCCCTGTGAAAATTTCTTCTTCAATTTCGCGAAGCTTTGCGTGAAGTTCATCAGACTGTTCCGGAGTAGAGTAAACGAACATTTCAACTTTATCAAACTGATGAACGCGGTAAAGTCCTTTTGAGAACTGACCTGCAGCACCTGCTTCACGGCGGAAACAGTGTGAAAGACCGCAGTACATCAGAGGAAGCTTTGACTTGTCAAGAATTTCTCCTGAGTGATAACCGCCGAGAGTAATTTCTGCAGTTGCAACAAGACATGTTCCTTCTTCTTCAATTGCATAAACGTTTGATTCATTTCCGCGTGGATTAAATCCGATTCCTTTAAGAATTTCTTCCTTAGCAACATCCGGTGTGATGAAAGTTGTAAAGCCGTGCTTGCGGAGAATATTGAGAGCATACATGATAAGAGCCTGTTCAAGGAAAACAGCTTCATTCTTAAGATAGTAGAACTTAGGTCCTGAAACTTTTGTTGCTCTTTCAAAATCAATAAGATCAAGAGCTTCCATAAGTTCAACATGACTCTTTGCCTTAAAGTCGAACTTGCGTGGTGTTCCAACTTTTTTTACTTCAAGATTTTCTGTATCAACTTTTCCGATTGGTGTTTCAGGGTGTGCCATGTTTGGAATCTGGCGTCCTGCGTTTTCAAGGGCTTCTTCAACTTCATTGAGCTTTGCTTCTTTTGCAGAAATTTCATCTTTAAGTGCTTTTCCTTCATCAATAAATTTCTGTCTTGTTTCTGCATCCAGCTTCTGCTTCATGGCAGCTGCATTTGCGTTTCTTTTTGTCTGAAGATCCTGAAGTTCAGTTGTTAATGCTGTTCTTTCATCGTAGAGCTTTACAACAAGATCAGCGTCTGCTTTTGATGGATCCATGTTGCGGTCGATGATGTTCTTTTTTACTGCTTCAAGGTTCTCTTTAATAAATCTGTAGTCTAACATTTTGTTCCTCTGATTTGTGACATAGTGAATTCATTTGAGAATTTGTAATGTCACACATGATATTCTTTTTATTTAATTTCGTAAACTGCTTCTATTGTGACAGTGATTTTTGAATTTCCTGCTTCGGTCGATGTAGTGTAATATCCAGCACTGTCATAGTCAGAATTTGCTACCTTTTCAGTATACAAAAGCTGGTTACTTGCAATTATAGGTCCTGTGCCATAATCTTTACCTTCAGAAATTGAAACAAGCTTTCCAAGCTTTGCTCCGGATGCCTGAGCAAGAACTTCTGCTTTCTTTTTTGCATCATTAGCAGCTTCTTCACGAGCCTTCATTTCTGATTCTTTTGTGTCTTCAACAGAAAACTGAATTGAATTAAATCTGTTAGCGCCTGCTCTTGTTGCAAGGTCTATGATTTCTCCAGTTTTTGAAACATCCTTTACAAAAACACGAAGCTCATTTGAAACTACATAGTCATCATAAATCTGCTTGTTGTTCTGCCAGTGACTGTCCTGACGAAGAGAGTAGCCGCAGGTTGCAAGGTCTTTTCCTGTCAATCCAAGTTTATCTTTAAGCACTTTATGAATTGCTTCCATCTTCTGTGCATTTTCCTGGCTTGCTGCAAGGGCTTCTTTGTTTCTTGTAATTACAGAAAGTGAAATTGTTGCTTTTTCATTTGGAATAGAAACTACGCCTGTTCCTTTTACAGTAATCACTCTGTTAAAATCTTTGTTTACTGTTTTTCTTGAACAGGATGTTAATGCTGCTATTGCGGTTGCTGCAGTTAAAATCAATAATGTTTTTTTCATTTTAAAATCTCCTTCTGCTTAAAATTATTAAATAATTTTTATCTTATATTGAAATAAAATTTTTTCAGGTAAGTTACGCGTGCATTTGCTTTTGCCCAGTTTATGCTCTGCGGATATTTTTTTACAATCGTTTCATAAGTTTCAAGTGCACTTTTAATGTTTCGCACTTCAGAGGCTGATTCAAAATTCTGTCCCTGAAGATAAAGTCCTTCATCAATTCTTGTTGTTGCTTTTTCAAAGAATTCATCAAGGTAGGCGAGGGATGCTGCATATTCTTTTTTATTGTAAGCTTCCTGAGCAAGTTCTAGAATCTTGTCTGCAACCATATCCTTTGTATTCTGAATCTGAACTTTTGTTTTTGGTGCAGCTGTATTCTCTTCAGTCTGTGCCGGAGGTTGAATAACTTCTGCATCATCAGAAATTACATTTGACTGAATGCTTTCATTTGAGCCTGTTGTCTGGATTACAGTTTTTGCTCCGTTATCATCTTCCGTCTGCTGAGGCTGCGGAACTTTTGTAGTTGCAGTTTTTACTTCCGGTACTGGTTTTACAGTCTGCTTTTTTTCTGTTTCTTTTTTTGTCTGTGCTGATTTTTTTTCTTCTTCAAGTTTTTTTGCAGTTTTGATTTCTTCTTCTGCATTTATGAAAGTCTTTTTTTCTGGACGTGAAGGAACTATGTCTGCATAGCGTGGAGCTGTAACTCTGTGTGTTGTAGTATTAATTCCTTTAACTTCTACTTCAAGATAGTCATCAATGTAGTGGCCTGTAAGCGCATCATTTTTATAGAAGTGGAGAATTGTAGTTCCTTCTTCGCGGCTTCTGAGTGTAAAGAGTGTATTTTCAGAGCCGAGCTTTCTTCCAAAATAACGCATGAGTGCTGAATTATTTTTTTCACCAAGATAAATCCAGCCTGTTCCAGGGTATTCAATATCAAGATACTGATTGTTGAGCATTGTAACTTTTCTGCTTGGAGTAATTACAGGTTCTGCAACGATTTCTTTTTCTTCTGTTTCAGCCGGAATATCTGCTCCAAGTGCAGTAACAGTTCCGTTTTCTTTTTTCTCTGCATTTTCTTCGCGGACTGTAACTTTTGGTTCTGCCTTTGCAAGTTTTGATTCTGCTTTTACAGTTTTTGTTTCTTCTTTTTCTGTTTTGATTTCTTTAATGTCGTCACGGATTTTTTCAACATCCTTTTTTACTTCAACGACATCTTTCTTTACATCAGCGACTTCATTTTTAACTTCATCTACAGAAGCTGTGATTTCGGCAATTTTCTTTCCTTCTTTTGACTCTCCCAAAACATGCTCATTTTCTGTTACAGGAATTTTTGTAATTTCAACTTCGTCTTTTACTTCTTTTTCTTCTATTGCTTCGGGAAGTTCTGTGTTCATAGGAGAAAGGACTACTTCTGAAGGATCGCTTTCATACCAGCCGATTATATCTGATTCAACAGGCTCAAGAATTTCTTCTGCTTCTTCTTCAGTTTCAACTTCTGTTTCTTCCTGGTGAGTTTCTGCAATTTCCTCCTGTGGAGTTTCTGCTTCTTCTGTTTTATCTTCAGCTTCTTCTACAGTTGTTTCTGATACAGCTTCTGTCTTCTTAGAATCTGCTTCTGGTGTTGATGCACATGAGAATAAAAATAAGACTGCCGCTAAAATTAAGATGCTTCCTGTTTTTTTCATGGAACTTCTCCCAGTAATTCATTTATAAGATTCTCGTTGGCTTCACCAAGTTCTTCTCTGTCTTTTTCTGTTGGAACAGTAAACCATTTGTTGAATTCCTCATCTGACCATTTTGGATTCTGTTCTCTTGAAAAATAATAATCTTCTGTCAGATTACTGCCTTTTGGCGGAAGAAATTCCTGAACGGCTTCGTATGGATGCGGAGGTTTAATATCAGCTTTCTTCTTCTTTTTTGGAAGCGGATCCTGGAAAGCAACTGCAACTACTGCTCCTAAAAGAGCGACTGTGAGAACTACAGAAATTGCGACGGCAAGCTTTGTATTTTCTTCAAGAAAATCTTTAATGCCTGCCTTTAATCTTTCCAGGAATTCCATTTACTGCTGAGCATCTCCATCTGTTTTTTCTTCAGCTGTATTTTCTGCAGAAGCTTCATTTTCCGTTTCTTTTGTTTCTACTGCTTCTGTCTGTTCGGTCTGAATTTGCTGAGGTTGTGCCGGCTGAACAACCTTTAATGTTCCGTCGGGATTGTGTTCACGGCGCGGAGGTCGTGGTGGAATAACAATGCCTTCTTCCGGAGCAACTTCTTCTTCCACAAAGTCCTTCTGATCATCAAAAGTGATGTTTCCGTTCATCGTGTCTTCATCAAGACGCACCTGAAGAACCTTTGTAATACCTGCAGATTCCATCGTAACACCAAGCATTGTTGAAGCACCCATTACAGTCTTTCTGTTATGAGTAATAACGATATACTGGCTTACGTTTCCGAATGCGCGGAGAGTACTTACAAATGAGGCAACGTTCTTGTCATCAAGAGCCGCATCAATTTCGTCAAGAAGACAGAATGGTGAAGGGCGTACCTGATATGTTGCAAACAGAAGTGCTACGGCAGTCATTGTCTTTTCACCACCGGAAAGAAGTGAAATTGCCTGAAGTTTTTTTCCAGGCGGCTGTGCGTAAATTTCAACACCACTTGTAAGAATGTTTGCAGGGTCTGTAAGTTTAAGCTCTGCTCGTCCACCGTTCATTAAGCGGCGGAACATGTTGTGGAAATTTCTTCTGATTTTATTATAAGTTTCAAGGAAGAGCTCAGAAGATTTTGTTCTGATTTCATCACTGACGCGTACAAGATTATCAAGAGTCTTTTTTGTGTCATCAAAGTTTGCCTGCTGACGTTCAAATCTTTCTTTTTCTTCTGCGAACTGTTCAACGGCCATGTGGTTAACTGAACCAAGCTCCTGAATCTTCTGTTTTGTCTGTGCAAGTTTTTCCTTAAGAATTGCAGACGGTGTTGTAATTGTGTACATCCTCTCTTCAAATTCCATAAGGTCGCGCGAGTAGTTGTCCTGGAAGTTCTGCTTAATGTTTCGGATTTCAGTTTCGCTTCTTGCAATGTCGATGCTGAATCTTTCAATCTGAGCCTGATATTTCTTTTTCTCTTCCTGCTTCTTTTCAAGTGCATTCTGCTTACCGCTTACACGGCTGTTACATTCTGCAATCTGATTATCAAGATCCTTAAGTTCTTCCGCAATACGGCGGCCCCTGAGTTCAAGGTCTGCAATTGCTTCTTCAACTTCCTGAATCTGATCGTCGCTTTCTTCCTGTCTTTTTGTTTCTTCAAAAAGTTCGTCGTTCTGTTCTTTGAGAGAATTTTCTTCCTGAGCAAGAGAGCGTTTAATCGTGCTGATCTGCTGCTCACAAGATGTAATCTGTTGGGCCATTTCTGCACGTGTAATCTGGAGCTTTGAAAGAGTCTCTTTGTATTCATCAATTTTTTTGCTGAACTCGTTGTTCTTTTCTGTAAGCTCTTCGTTTTCCCTGTTGATTGCTTCAATCTTTAAAAGATTTTCTTCAATCGAACTGTCAATTCCGCGCTTCTTTGTGATGATACCTTCAGGACTTAAAAAATCGTCAATAAACTGAGGCGTGGTCTTTGTATAGTTTTCAATGAGTGCAGAAATATTTTCGAACATGTTCAAAAGTTCTGTAAAAGCCTGAACTGCATCCGTTCCCATTTTAGAACTGTCTTTTTCTGAGTGCGAAGGAAGTGACGCAAAATCCTTAAAAATATTTGCACGGCCGTTTACAAAAACCTTAATCTTTTCAAGTTCAGTGTTAAGCTCTTCCTTTGCCTTTTTGTTTGCCTGAGAAGAATAACCTGCGTCCTTAAGCTTTGCATCAAGTTCCGTAACGATGTCTTCTGTAATCGATGCAAGCTGCTTTTGAAGGTCTGCACGTTCTGCATCAAGATTGTGAACTTTTCCTGCGTTTGTGCTGATTACGCGCTTGTTGTCTTCAATCTGAAGGGAAGAGGTTCTGATGTTTTCAATGAAGCCGTCGATGTTCTTTACGATGTCTGCAATCGATTTGTTTTTTTCATGAAGGTCAACGTTAAGGCTGTCGATTTCTTCATTATAATCTTCAATTCGCTCTTGAGTATTTTTAATGCGGTTTTCAATCTGGCTGATTTTTTCTTTTATCTGTCTCTGCTGTTCGTGGAGCTGACGGGCCATTTCTTTCTTTCCGTTCTGTTCCGCAAAAAGCTGAATGTTTTCCTGAGTCTTAGCGTTTACTTCTTCCTGAAGCTGCTTGATTTTATCAGTGTTTTCGTTGAGTGTTGAATAAATCTCTTCGATTGCTTTTTCAGCATCATCTCTTTTCTGTTCTGCCTCAGCTTTTGTCTGTTCGTTTCGGGCTCTGTCCTGTGTAAAATCCTTGAGCTTTAAAAGCTGAATGTCCAGTTCAAAATTAAATTTGTCGTCCTGAAACTTTCTGTATTTTGTAGTTTTATCAGACTGAACTTTGAGAGTCTCGTAATTTCGTTTTGTTTCTGCAAGACCGATTTCAATCTGTGCAAGATTTGCTTTTGTCTTTTCAATTTCGCGTTCTGCTTCTGCAACTTCTGATTTAGATCTGCTGATTCCCGCTGCTTCTTCAAAAAGGTAACGGCGGTCTTCCGGTTTAGAAGAAAGAATCTGGTCAATTTTTCCCTGTTCCATAACAGAGTAAGCTGCTTTTCCGACACCAGTGTCCATGAAGAGCTTTCTGATTGCAGTAGCACCAACCTGTTCCTTGTTGATGTAATATTCATTTTCACCGTTGCGGTAGAGTCGTCTCTTAATTGCGATTTCAGTATCTTCAAGAGGAAGAAGTCCGTTTTCATTTGCAATTGTAAGAGTAACTTCCGCCATTGAAAGCTGGGGACGTGATTCTGTTCCGTTAAAGATTACGTCTTCCATGCTGTCTGCACGGAGATTTTTTGATTTGTTTTCTGCAAGAACCCATTTTATTGCATCAACGACATTACTCTTTCCACAGCCGTTTGGACCAAGAAGAGCTGTAATTCCGTCAGCAAAATTAATATGTGTGCGGTCAGCGAATGATTTAAAACCGAATATTTCAAGACTTTTTAAAAACACAGATGAATCCTTATTTTGTTATCTTTGGTTATCAAATGATTATACACAAAAAACTCTCTTAGTTCAATAAATTCAAGTTGTGCTGCTTTATGCTTAAAAATCGAAATTTAATCATACTTAAGAAAATTAAGTGATACTTATTTGTAATTAATTTGATATTGATGTATACTTATGAAGAAAAAAAGAGGAACTTATGGCACTATATCATGAATTTTTAGTAGATGACAGGGATTTTAAGGATTATGAAGACCTTAAGGCTAACTGCCGTTTTAAGACCCCTGAAAATTTTAATTTTGCATACGACATTGTTGACCGCTATACGATTACAGAACCTGGAAAAAGGGCAATGGTCTGGGTTGATGACAATGGTGAAGAAAAGACATTTACATTTGAAGACATTTCCCGTGAATCAAAGAGAACTGCATATTACTTTACGACTCTAGGAATTAAAAAAGGAGATGCCGTAATGCTGATGCTCCGCCGCCGTTATGAATGGTGGTGGATCATGATGGCTCTTCACAGAATTGGAGCGATTGCAGTTCCGGCAACAACACAGCTTCTTGAGCATGACATTGAATACCGCAATAATGCCGCAGAAATCAAGATGATCATAACATGCGATTATCCTGAGCTTCAGGCAGAAATTGAAAAATCAATGCCAAAATCACCTTCTGTAAAAATGCTGATGACAGTCGGTTCAAAAAGAGAAGGCTGGATTGATTTCCATGAAGAAGTTGCAAAATATTCACCGGAATTTCCTCGTCCTGTAGGGGAAAATGCAACTCACAACGATGATCCGATGCTTCTTTATTTTACTTCTGGAACTTCAGGATATCCGAAAATGGTACTTCACAATTTCCTTTATCCGATCGGACATATTACAACTGCAAAATACTGGCACGGAGTTCTTGATAACGGCCTTCACCTTACAATTGCAGAAACAGGCTGGGCAAAATCAACCTGGGGTAAGCTTTACGGTCAGTGGATCTGCGGTTCTGCTCAGTTTGTATATGATATGAACTCATTCAGACCGGACAAGGTTTTAAAAATGATTGCACAGTACGGCCTTACAACTTTCTGTGCACCTCCGACAGTTTACAGATATTTGATTCGCCAGGATCTTTCAAAATACGACATGTCAAAGGTTGTAAGATTTTCTACAGCCGGTGAAGCTTTGAACGGTGCAGTTTATGATAAGTTCATTGAGCAGACTGGAAAAAAGATTTATGAAGGCTACGGTCAGACTGAATCTGCAATTATCTGCGGCAACTTTATGGATACACCGATTAAGCCGGGATCTATGGGACGTCCAAGCCCTCAGTACGATGTTGAAGTTGTAAATGCAAACGGAAAAGCAGTTCAGCCTGGTGAAGTAGGTGAACTTGTAATTCACGTTGATAAAGGACATCCTTTTGGACTTTTAACAGGATATTACAAAGACGTTACATTAACAGCAAATGCTTTTGACGGCGGCGTTTATCATACAGGCGATACTGTTAAAATGGATGAAGACGGATATGTCTGGTTTGTCGGAAGAAAAGATGACATCATTAAGTCCTCTGGCTACAGAATCAGTCCTTTTGAAGTTGAATCTGTTTTGCAGAAACATCCTGCAGTTCTTGAATGTGCCGTTACAGGTGTTCCTGATGAGCAGCGTGGTCAGGCAGTTAAGGCAACAATCGTTCTTTCCCAGGGATATTCAGCAAGTCATGAACTTGAGATTGAACTTTTTGATTACGTTAAAAAGGAAACAGCTTTGTACAAGTGTCCTAGAATTATTGAATTCGTTGCGGAACTTCCAAAGACAGTTTCTGGAAAAATCAGGCGTGTAGAAATCCGCGAAAAAGACAAGGGTACTGATGTTAACCGCGTAAAACAGGAATTCTAAAAATCCTTCACGTAAAATAATGGGGCGGCCAGTTAATCTGAACCGTCCCTTTTTTTTATTTATTTTAATAATTTTTCAACAATTGTTTTTAAAAGACGGGATGCTTTACCTCTGTGGCTAATTGCATTTTTTTCTTCCGCTGTAAGTTCTGCAGAAGTCTTTTTGTATTCTGGAACATAGAAAATCGGGTCGTAGCCAAAGCCGTTTGTTCCGCGTGCATTTTCAATTCTGTCGATAATTTCACCTTCAAAAGTTTCCTGACAGACAAATACTCTGTCTGCTCCAAAATATGCAACCATTGCGCATGTGTAGTGAGCTTTTCTGTCTTTTCCTTTACCGTCAGCAATTGCTTTTGTAGTCTGCTCAACAAGAAATTTGTTCTGTTCAGCCTGGCTTATTTTTGAACCGTCCGGTTTTCCCTGCATAAAGTCAGGGCCAGCATAGCGGCTTGTAAAAATTCCAGGTGCGCCGTTAAGGGCGTCAACACAGATTCCTGAATCGTCTGCAATTACAGGGCAGTGTACAATTTCATACAAAGCCTTTGCTTTAATAAGCGAATTTTCATAGAAAGTTTTTCCGTCTTCAACCGGATCAAAATCGATATTTTCATCTTTTGGAATTACGATTGTGTGCTCCGGAAACATTTCCTGAACTTCGCGCTTTTTGTCTTTGTTACCTGTTGCAAGATAAATTTTCATTTTAAATTCTCCAGAATAAGTTGTGCTGTTTTTTTGTATGAATAGATTTTTTCTTTAATTTGAGGCTGTGGTTTTTCTAAAGTTTCAAGGATTTTATTTTTAAGATCTTCACTGTCTTCAGATTTAAAAAATGTTACAGGAAGCTTTCCGTATATTTCTTTGAAAACTTCAATGTCAGAGATAACTGCGTTTGTTCCGCATTCAAGAGCCTGTAGAGGTGGAATCCCGAATCCTTCATAAAGCGAAGGCTGAACAAGAAGCTTTGCCTTGCATAAAAGATTTTTAAGCTCTTCGTTTTCTACAAATCCCGTGAAAGAAATTGAAGAAGTGTGAATTGAATTTATTTTTTCAATTTTTGAATATACCGTTGAATCTTCTGTGCGGAAATTTTTATTGTTGCCCACGATTAAAAGTTTCAGGTCTGATTTTTCATCCAGTACTTTTTCAAATGCATCAAGCAAAACAGAAAGTCCCTTGTGTTTTTTTATGTTGCCTATAAAAATAATTGAGTTGTCTTTGTTCTGGCATTTTTCAATGTTGTTAAAATATGAAGGAAGTCCGTTATAAACAACATGAATTGGTTTTCTGCATTTTAAATGATGAATGATTCTTTTCCTGCTGAAATTTGAAACCGTAAAAATTGCCTTTGATTTTTTTACGGCACGTCTGTAGAAAAATTTTCTTGCAAGCCTTCCGATTTTTCCTGAGAGCCCTTTTACGTCTAAAAATACGACGTCATGAATCGTTGAAAATACAGGAATTTTTATTCCGCCCGGGATGTTGCAGTAGGGTGTAAAATATACATTACATGAGTTGATTTTTTTTAATTCATCCTTTGGAAAAGCAAAAATCTCTTTTAAAGAAAAAGTTCCAACGTTAGGTTTTATAAAGATTATTTCATTGCTGCTTTCATTAAAATACGGAACTATCTCATCAAGAAAAGTACCGATTCCGCTTTTGCCGCTCATGCGCATGTCTACAGCGATTTTCATCCGCGGACTTCCTTAATTGTTTTATCGATTGCTGCTTGCAGTTCTTTTCTGAATCTTTCACTGCTGAACTTTGCTGCATGTTTTACAATTGCTGATGATTTAAATTTTCCTTTTGAATCAAGAACTTCAAATTCTTTAATTGCTTCTATCAAAGATTCTTCAGTCTGCTCATTAAAGAAAATGCCTGTCTTTTTGTCTGCAACAGTTTCAAGGGCACCACCTTTTCCAAATGCAATTACAGGGCGTCCACAGGCCTGACACTCTACAGGAATGATTCCAAAATCTTCTTCTGCACTAAAAATCATTGCCTTGCATTTCTGAAGGTATTCCTTAACTTCTTCGTCGCTGATTCTTCCAGTGAAAAAAATGTCTTCATTTTTATATTTTGAAGCAAGTGCTTTAAGCTCTTTTTCCTGACTGCCGCTTCCAATTACAACAAGTTTTTTCCCAAGTGTACCGCATGCTTTAATTGCAAGATCGACTCTTTTGTAGGGAACAAAACGGCTGAAAACAACATAAAAATCTTCTGACGGAAGATTATTTGGAGAAAGCCTGTCAGTATCAACCGGCGGGAAAATTACCTCTGCATCTCTGTTCCAGAATTTTTTAATTCTCTTTTTTATGTAAGTTGAATTTGCAATGAGTGTGTTGATTCTCTGGCTTGAAAGAAAATCCCATTCCCTGATTTTTGGCATCTGCCTTTTCATGAAAAATCTTGTAATCAATCCTGCTGATTTATAATAGTCGTAGTACAAATCCCATGCATAGCGCATAGGCGAGTGAATGTAAGCAACAAAAGCTGTATCCGGTGAAGTAATAACGCCTTTTGCACAGCACGAAGAACTTGCGATTACAAGATCATAAGAAGTAAGGTCAAAGGATTCAAAGGCTTTTGGCATGAGCGAAAGAAACTTTGTGTAAAGCTTTGTTGCCTTAGGAATTTTTTGTAAAAATGATGTATGAACTTTTTCTTTTGGAAAAAACTTTCCCATTTTCTTTTCATCGTATACAAGCGTAAAAATATCTGCTTCAGGATAAAGCTTAAGCATCTGCTCAACAACACGTTCAGCACCGCCGTAAGTTACAAGCCAGTCATGTACAATCGCTGTTTTCATGGAATTATTTTATCCATAAACACCCCTCAGTTCAAGCATGTGAATAATATAAAAAAATACTCCCGTCGTGATCCGGCTGCCCAAAAACGGGGCATAAGCCCCTTGACTCGTTATCCGGCAAAGAAACTATCATTCCGGATAACGAGTCATTTTGTTCAGCCGTCTCACTCCTCGCGTATTTTTTCATGTTGGTTTCATAAATTGAACTCATAAGTTTTTTTTATAAAATAATTTCATTTTTTTTAGAAAATAGAAAAAGAAATAATGTTGCGCGAGTGAAAAAATCAGGATGGCAGCAGGACTCGCAGCGTGGAACGATAGTTTCCTTGCCGCGCTGCGTGTCCAGCGACGCTAGCTAGCGGTGCTGTCAGCTTGATTTTTGAACGGAAGCAACTTTTATACATATACTTTTTTTTTTATATTTTTTTTTATATAATACACAAAAACTTATTCGAGGTTGATTTTTATGAAAACTATTGCAATTGCTTGTGATCATGCAGGTCCTGATTATAAGGCTAAGGTTGTGGAACTTCTTAAAAAGGAAGGATATGAAGTTCATGATTTTGGAACAAACACAACAGATTCTGTTGATTATCCTGAATATGCGGATGCTGTCTGCAAGGACATTACAGAAGGAAAAGCTGATCTTGGAATTCTTATCTGCGGAACTGGAATCGGAATGAGCATTGCAGCTAACAAGCATAAAGGAATTCGTGCAGGTCTTTGCGGTGACACAGAATCTGCCCGCCTTACAAGACTTCACAACAATGCAAACGTTCTCTGCATGGGAGCTAGAATCATCGGCGTTGAACTTTGCCTTGCAATCGTAAAATCATTCTTGTCTGCTGAATTTATGGGGCAGCATCACCAGAAAAGAGTAGACATGCTTGAACAGTACTGGAAATAAAATTACAGTTTGATTTTAAAATAGAGAAGCCTGATTTTTGCATTTGCTGCAGAAGTCAGGCTTTTTTTGTTAAAATTATTTTTCAAAAATTACTTTGTAGAGTTTTTCTGCAGCATTCTGATATGTGTATTTCTCTAAAACTTCTTTAACTTTTGTGTCAGAAATTTTTGTATTTTTTAAAAGTTCATTTAGATTGCAGTCAGGATTTTGGTCGTCAATATAAACCGCAGCCTCTCCGTATATTTCCGGGAGGCTTGCTGATTTTGCGACTATAATTCTTGCACCAACGGACAATGCTTCAAGAGGCGGAATCCCGAATCCTTCATAGTAAGAGGGGAAGACAAAGGCTTTGCAGTTTTTCATAAGCGCCTTAACTTCTTCATCAGAAACATAGCCGAGTAAAGTTACATTCTGCAGATTTTTCAGCTCGGATATTTCCTGTGATTCAAGACCTGAAATCACTTTACCGGAAATTGCAAATTTTTCATCAGAATGATTTTTTGCGTATTGAACAATCCATTTAAGATTTTTTCTTTTCTGAAGGGAGCCAAGCGTAAAATAAAAACTGCCTTTTTTTAAATCAGGATATTTTTCAAAAATTGAATCATCTTCCTTTACGTTTAAAAAATGTTCCCATCCGTTTGGAATAACTTCAATTTTTGAATCCTCAACTTTATAAGCGTTTTGAATCTGCTTTTTACTAAAGAGTGAAACTGTTAAAACTTTTTTAGCATTTCTTGCAATATTTTTATAATTGAGCTTGCAGTAAAGTTTTATAAGCTTTTCTTTTTTAGAAGTAAAATCCTCTGGGAAATCCACAGCGTAAATGTCGTGAATAAAAGCATAGCCACAATATTTTCCAAGCGGGGCAGTGTTAGAAAAGCTCAAGCCCTGAGTCTTATTTTTTTTACAGGCTTTCTTAAACTCAAAGAGATCCCATTTTGGAAAAGAACTAATCCCTTTTTTTGATTTAAGGATTTTAATATTTTTATATTGCGGAATAAACTTAGCATTTGCGGAAACAAGAATTGAAACATCATCAGCAGCCTTAAGCAGGGAATCAAACCTGGCTAAAACTTCAAAGGAGAAGCGTTCAATTCCCGTGAGATTTCTGTTCAAAAAATTTCCGTTTATGAGAAGCTTTTCCTGCATGGTTAGTTAAGTTAAAACCTCTGTTCTGCAACTTTAAGATCGTCCTGATTGTCTATTTCGTACCATACGCTCTGGTCAATCTTAAAGCCCTTAAGCAGGGAAGAATCTGTTTCTGCAATAAACTTAAGGCAGGTTTCGTAGTAGGAGTTTTTCCCGAATACGTCCATGTAAGTTTTAAGAAACGGAAGATAGTAATTATTTGTAAACTCTTTTGAAAACCTGTAGATGTTTACTGTTTTATAGTAAGAAGGTTTTTCCTCTTCCTTCTGATTTTTCTTTACGATGAAGTTTGTAATTCCGTCTGTGCTGTCAAGAAGGGTTACCGTTCCGTCCATCCAGTCTTCCCAGCGGCTTACGACTGCAAGATTTTTTTCCTTTGAGTTTACAAGCTCCCTGATGATTTCCGGTCTGTAGATAAGATCACTTTCCAAAAGAAGCGTGTCATCAGCAGAAAAGAAATCTTTTAAAAGATAAAGCGAATAGATGTTGTTTGTCTTATCATAGTCAGGGTTTTCTCCGAATTCGATTGTCATTCCGTTAAGTCGTTTTTCATCAAAAGTTGTACGGATAAAATCCTTTAACACTTCGCTTTTATATCCAAGCCCGATTATGAGCTTTTTAATTCCGGCTGCAACAAGCGCATCTATTGCGCGCTCAATCATTGGAACGCCGTTTACTTTTACCATGCATTTAGGAACTTCGTTTGTAAGCGGTCTGAGTCTTGAACCTGTTCCTGCAGCTAAAATCATTGCCTGCATTATTCTGCCTCCTTTTTCTTTTCTGAAGAAAGTTTTTCCAGTTCATCAGATTTATCAATCATGAACTGAGCCGTACGTTCTCCTGCTTCTCCGATGTGCATCCAGGCCTGGGCTTTTGCTTCTGCGCGTGCTTTTGCAAGAACAGGCGAATCTGATGCATTCTGAATAACGTTTTTAATGTCAGAAAACTGTTCTTCCTTTAGTTCAATTCCGATTTTTTCCAGGGTTGTAAACTGCCAGATGCGTTTTTGTGTACCGTCTTCTGTGTATACTTCGCTTGCATCATAAATGCGCAGGTCAAGGTCTGCATTTACGTACATAACAGGCTTGTCGCAGAGGAAGGTATAGTCATATATTACGGAGCTGAAGTCGCTTATCATAATGTCGGCACGTTTTAAAGCATAAATGTTGTCCCTGTCAAAGTTCCATTCAATGTTGTCTGCATCTTCGTATTTTTTCTGAAGACGTTCAAGCATTTCTGCTTCCGATTTTTTTGACTGCGGATGCGGACGTACAATAACATGCCACCCGGTTGCAAGAAGCGGATCAAGAAGTTTCTCTCCGTATTTAGAAAGAATTGCACTTGGTCCCCAGGAAGGGCAGAGTAAAACCGTGAACTTATGATTTTCTTCTGAAGGAATTTCTTCCATTTTTCTTTTTAATTCATCAAGATAGGTACAGCCGACTGTTACAAGCTCCTTTTCCTTTATGCCGCGTTCCTTTTCCAGATAACGGATGTCTTCCTTCTGGTAATCTCCTGTTAAGAGAACTGAATCAAAATAATCAATTCCGAAAAGACGGTACATGGTGGCATCTCCAGAACCGTGACGGAGATGTGCATAGTGTTTTACGTTTTTACTGCGTTTCATCTGATAGACATCAAGACCTGGGGTTGTCATAAGAACAACGTCGGCACTTAAAAGATTAAGACGGGCAAAAGCTTTGTTGCCTTCACCGATGTATTCTGCCTTTACGAAACTATAGCCTGCTTCAAATACCGGGTCTTCACTATAAGATGTAAGATAGGTAACAGGTGTCTGTTTTTTTTCAAAGGCATCGAGAACCGGCTTAAAAACATTCCAGTACTGTTTTCCTTCGTTGTAAATTACATATTTTTTACGACCTGCTTTAATTGCTTCACCAGCTTTTTTCCCTGCAAACAGAAGCTGGATTTTTAAGAATGCAGCACGTGCAAGAAAAAACAAAGTTGCCGCAGCTCCAATAAACACAGAAAAGAGCATACTTCCGGTTCCAGGATCAATGTATAGAAAATTATTAAAAAGCATTTTAGTGATCCTCCTGAGTCCAGTTTGCATCTTTAAAAATATTTTGCTTAACACGCCACCATTCATTCTTCTTGGCGGTAAAAACATATTTACTCTTGTTGTGATGCGGCATCCAAATATCGGATGTACATACAAGTACTCCATTTTCTTTATCAGGTTCAAGCTTTTTCCCTGTGAATGGATTTTTTGCATCCTGTATGATTCCTTCTGTTAGAAGCAAAGGAGTATCGGCATTAGTCATAAAATTTTCTGTGTCTATTTTTAGTTCACCGGTTTCACCAAAATCTTTAACCATTAAAAGAGGATGATAATGTTCCGTACCAATTTTATTCAGTTTGTCTGTGTTTTCGTAGTCATTGTTGCTACCACCTGCACCGTGATCCGCAACTATTACTATTCTACAGTTATTGTAAATATTTTCTTTTTGCAACAGGTCCATCCATTCACCAAGTCGCTTAAATGCACCTGCAAAACTGTGGTAACTTCTGTCTTTTGCATGTTCCGAAGTTCCATAATTTGTAACATTTGGAACGATAGTATATTCAGGTGCCTGGAGGAAAATTCCATCATGTGTTGTGTTGTTTGTTAGATTCATATAAACGTTTTCTGTTTTAGAATCAAAGTCTGTAAATTCCGGCAGATAGTCAAGAACAGAATACCCTGCAAGATAATCATTAAAATCGTCGTTTTCTTTGTTTGTTGACCAATAGTTCCCGTCGTTATAAAAAGCAGGTCTTAAAGAAAGAGGAGACATTCTGAAAAGACCGTACCACAAAATATTTCTTTTAAGGGATTTACTTGTAACTGCAAGTTTTGCTGTCTCATTATGATCCTTATACCACCTGTCCAGATATTTGTTGTCTGTAATATGGGCATTGATTTTTTCATATTTATTAAAGATTGAAATATCTGGTATCCAATTGTAATTTGCCCATGTTGGATCTGTAACAGTCGCACTAAAGTTTTCAGCCTGTTCTGTAAAAATTCTTGGAAGTAAAAGAAGTGCCTGGTTTTGTTTTTCTATGAGAGTCGTTTCTTTTCTTCTGTTCATTGCCTCAGGAGTATATTCGTATCCACCATAGCATGGTGCAGCTCCAATCAGAGTGTGTCCGTTGAAAGAAACAGTGTTCTTGTAAAGTGTGAAGCCATCAAATGATTTAACAAGCTCTGGACACTCTTTGAACAATGGTTCAATCATCATATTTTGCGCTCTGTCCATATATAAGTAAATTACATTTTTCCCATTTCTTGAAAGATGAAAAATTTTAGGAATTGTTTTTTCTGTAGCTCCACCTTGTGCTTTAAGTCTTTTGTAATCATTGTAGCCTTTGTTGATTTTCTGTGAATTCATAAAAGATACACCAAATAGACTGAATGCACACATTCCTGCTATATAAGAAAGGAGTTTTGATGCATTAAATTTTTTTATAAGCACGATTATTAATGCAAAAATTGCAATTATACTTAAGATGTTTATAATCTGAAGTTTTATTGGTGAATCAACATTTATTGCATCTGTAAAAATAAGAAGTTTTGAAAGATTTCCATAGTTCCCCTGGAATACAAATGTATTTAAGAGAGACATAAGAAGAAGTGAGAAAAATCCAAAAGAGGCCAGAGTTTGTATTCTTTCCTTAAACAAAAAGTATACAAGACATGGCCAAACAATACAGAGACCTATAGCCTGGATAAATGTATTGTTTACAAAAAACATTGGATTACCATATCCATCTATTCCTGAAAACTCCATTGGACTTGAGGAAATAAGAAGTGTTGGTATAAGCCGTCCCAAAAGCAGCGCAAGAGAAAGACATGATAGAATGAAAAGAGAAGTTCTTATTTTTCTGTTGTCTTTAAGATATGAAAGTGGATTGTCGATAAGCCAGTTGCACAGTTTTACAAAGAGTGGTGCAAAATAAACCATTGCAAAGACAACACTTACAAGAAGAGCTCTTTTTACAGAAAGAACATGACATGCAAACAGCCAGATAATTAATGCTGTGACAGCTGCACATGCAATATAGTAAAGAACCTTTATAGGATTCTTCATTTTATAGAATACATTTTTTATAAGACTGAACAGATTGTTCATTGTCCAATACATTACAAGACCGGCTGGAGAGTTGTACAGAATTGCAACAAAAACAAGTGCAAGACCGAATACCTGTACTTTGTCACGAATTCCAAGTCCTTTTGTATATATCAATCCGGATCCCATGTTAATAAGTGTCATAAGGATAGGAAGAATGTTTACCTTGAAAGAACCGATCATAAAAACAGCGTCAGGTGAACCGAGGTCACGGAAAATCCAGAACGACGATCCATGAAGTGCACTCATATTAGAAAGACATGTATATGCAGCTGTAAAGAAAGGAATCTGAATTAAAAGACCAAATGCAGATCTTAATCCCATGATTGGATGATAATGCTGCTGTCGGTAGTACGTAGAAAGAATCATGTACTGTTCATTACCCTTGAAGACAGATTTAATCTTATCTACCGTGGGCTTCATTTTTTTCTGCTTGTCGCGTTCTACCTGCTGCCAGTGTTCTGCAACAATATACAGAGGAAGTGTAAAGAGACTTACTGCAAGGCTTACTCCAATAAGAGCAACCGGTGTAGAATCAAAAAGTTTTTTGCAAAATGAAAAAACAAGCTCTATTAACTGAGTTAGTGGGTAAATTACAACTGAGTAAAACATGAACTAATTATAGTATTTTAAGTTTGTTTTTACAATAAGACTTAAAATTAACAAAAAATTAGTCATAAAATGATCTTGTTTTTACAACTTTATGATTTGGAGTTTTATATTCAATTAAGTAATAATTATCTTTTCCATAAATGATATGATAATCTGATTCGAGTAATTTCGGTAAATCATCATTCCTAAAATCATGATTTTTTGACCCCTTGAAATCACAGAAACCGTATGATTTTAATATATTCAATGACGATCTTCCATCACATAATCCTGCATCTATGCTTCGTTTTGTTAATGGATAAGATTTTGCTAAGTTCTTAACCTCTGGACAATAATCTATTTCATTTTTGAAAAGAATTTCAATGGTTTCATCTGAATTTTTTACTATTTTAGATAAGTCATTCAATAATAATGTAGTTCTAAAATTTATATATCTTTTTTGTTGGGCTTGAGCATTACCATATGCAAATGAATATGCAATTATACAATATGACAAAAGTACACAAGAGAATTTTGTATAATAGTTTTTTGCATTACTATGTTCAAAAATTTTTAAGGAGAAAACAGAGAGACAACCTAATAAAACTCCTAGGCCCATAATAGCTCTTGGTGTAAACTCAGGCATTGAAAGACCTATATAGGCTCCAAATGAAAGTGGAATGGAAACTAAAAGTGATAGAATAATTAACATAAATGAATTTGTTTTATTTTGTTGTGTTATTTTCATTCCTGTAATAATAAAAGAAATAATAACTAAGAGTGAAAATAATAATGTAGATGTATTTTTTAAATCGTAGAAAATGGTCAATAAATATGATTTAATATTCGTTGCAATCATAAGTGGATTAAATGAATTATCAACATATGC